>JBCBKF010000309.1:0-2464 GCA_038522255.1 Pseudomonadota bacterium | reverse complement strand
GTCAGGCGCATCACCTGCCTTGCGCTCAATGGCCAGAACCGCGGATGCGCCGATGTTGCGCAACGCCTGCAACCTGCGCCAGCCAGAGATCAGGCCATAGCGGCCCTCACCCAGCGGTGCGACCTCGATCGGAGTTTGCTGGCCCCGCGCCTGGAGGGACGCTTCAAGCGCGGCCATTTCGCCGTCATCTATACTGCGCCGGTCGCGCAGCAGGTATTCGGCCTCCACCGCCTCAAGCGGCAGGTTGAGGATCATGCGCCCCTCGCTGCGCGCGGCCTCCATGACATCGGACAGCTCGCGCAAGGCAGCATTTGCAGCGGCATCCCCCGCCACATCGGAAATGGGCGCCTTCATGCGCGGCTCATGCGGCTCTAAGTCAGGCGAATAGCTGCTGATTGGGGGGCCAAGCCGTTTGCGTTTTGCCATGTCCGCCCCCTATTCCGCCGCATCAGCGCGTGCAGTTTCATCCCGGCGCCAAGACCCGATCAACAGGGATTTGAACGCGGCGTAGGTTGCATCGAATGTCTCGCGCCCACGCACATAGGTTTCCCGATTGAAATCCCGGTAATCTGCCTCGTAGATACCCTGCACCTGCTCTCCGGCCTGGCCGATGAGCGCGGTAAAACCCTGCCGGTGCGGCGACAGGGTCGGGCCCAGATAGGCTTGTATCAGGGCGGCCAGCTCCGCCTGCTGCGCGCCATCATAGCGGGTGACAACCGCGCGGACGGCATCCCATTCAAAAGCCAACCCCTCGCGCCCCAATGCGCGCGCCGCCAAATTTTCCGCCTCTTCGATTGAGCCGAATGTGGAGTGCAGCATGTCAAAGAATCGGCCAGTGGAATCGAACTCAAGGAAAGAGGCCCCAAGCGGGACAAGCAGGATATCAGCCGCCGCCAGCCCGTTGATCGTCAGATATCCAAGGGCAGGGGGCGTATCGATGAAGACAACGTCATAGTCATCGAGGATCCCATCGGCGCCAAGGGTTTCAGAAAGCGCATCCCAGAGCTTCCAGCCACGGCCCTGCATCCGCCAGACAGGGATCTGGAATTCGGCCCAGTAGAGGTTCAGCTGGGCCCCGATCAGATCGATATTGGGCCAATGCGTTTTCTGGATCAGGTCACCCGCTTTGACGTCCAGCGCTTCGGTCAGCGTGTCGTCGAGGGGCAGGGGTGCATCGCCGCGATCAAGGCGCCTCTGGTTTTCGGTGCGCAGGTGGCTGGCATAGTGGCGCGCGATCAGCGGAAAGACGGTTTGCCATTCATCCTCGACCCGCCCTCCGAAGATCGACGTCATCGAGCCTTGGCTGTCGAGATCGAGAACCAGCACCCTGTAGCCGTCCAGCGCGGCGCTCATCGCGAGGTGTGCGGCTGTCGACGTCTTGCCAACGCCGCCCTTGAAGTTTGCCACAGCCACCATCTTGGCCGGCACATCCGTGGGGCGGTACGGCAGGTATTCCTTTGTCTTTGAGCCCTCCTGCCCAAAGAAGGCACGCAGGCGCAGCACTTCGTCGAGGGTGAACCATTTCGCGCCGCCAGACGTTTCTGAACGGCCCTGCGGCAGATCAGGGTTGGCTTTCAGAACCCGGCGGAAATGGCCGGTTGCTACAGGTATCAGGTAGCGGGTGATTTCCCATGTCGAAAACAGGCGCAGATGGCGTGTGCCGGCCTCGTCAAGGCCCCGGTTTTCCAGGTCTCTGCGCCCGGCGGCACAGGCTCGTGCGATGGTATCGAATCCGGCAACATCTGTAGGAGCGCCCAAGGCAGCCGCGGCCGCATCGGGATCAATATTGAAATAGGGGGGGAGGCGCTCTGGTCCGTCGATACCCATATCACTGCTCATGTTCTCTGTTTTTGGCAAGATACCAGAAAAGGGCGAACATGAAAGAGATTTGACCACACGCCTGAATTTTCATTGCAATTCAACGGGATGATTCGGGCGTGATAGCCGCATAATGCCATGAGCTTATCCTCGTTTGAGGCCAAACTGCCTGTTATTGATTGTTATTTATAGGTTACGGCTTCCCGCGATTTTCTGAAGCTTCTGATTTTTCAGCATCATTTGGCCCTTTGAGGCATCAAGGCGACTCTGAAACCACGCTCGCGCGACTCTGAACCCCCGTCCAGGCGATTCCGATCCCACGCCAAGTGCTGGACCTGTGGATAAGCCGCCCCTAGGGTGTCACTGAACCCCCGAAAAAGAACACTGGGTGGCATATGAGCAGTTTGACAGGGAGCGGAACGGGCCCGCTCGCGCCCCCGCGGCACAGCACGCCTGACTTCTTCATCTGTGATATTTTTGATGCCAGCCCCAAGGATGATCTTGGCAGCATGGAACATCCGATCTTTTCGCTGGCGACGCGGCCTGATCGCCGAATCCTGCGCTATGCCCATAATGACACATTGGTCCAGGTCACGCCGAGCGTGCGCGGCCGGGCCACGATGCATGACAAGGATATCCTGATCTA
>JBCBKF010000308.1:0-2467 GCA_038522255.1 Pseudomonadota bacterium | reverse complement strand
CAAACAGCAATTATCGTTGCCATTAACGAAAACGAATACACGAGTATCTTGTGCGAATGCAAGTCCTGTGTAAAGAATGACAATTAAAGAGAAAACTAATCTCATTTTTGATTGCCAAGCCCCTGTAGGATTAGAAGGTGAAACTAGCCACACCATAGATGGGCCGATTCGTAAAGACTATCGCACACCCCGCTCGACACCTTCTTAGTTCGAGCCTTCCACCTTTGCCCAGTGTGGAAGGTCAAAGCTGCCGTTTGTGGCAGTGCCCTCGACGTCGCGTTGGGCTCGGGGCAGACCTTCTCTGCGGCGCACAGGCGTCAGCCGACAGCGCCGCAGCGGTTGTGCCTCGCGGCCCAGACCAGATGTCGGCGAGCAGCGCTCATCTGGCGAATCCGTGCTCGACAGCTGCCACTCGTTTCGAGTGCAGCATCGGGCCGCTTGGTGACGTATCGACATGTGCTTTGTGGTCGTTTCTTGCGTGGTGTCACGAAAACTAGTGCGCAGCTTCGTCACGAAGCTTCCAAGACCGAGTGCTCGATCCCACGCCGGCCTTCAGGCGTTAGGACGGCAGAATCAAAGATCACATGCTCCTCAATCGCCATCCCATCTTTGAGGCGGAAGCGATCCACGCCCCGATAGATCCGCTGCGATCCGTGGATTACTGCTGAAGTCTCCCAGGCAATATAGAGCATGTCGCCGTTGCCTGCGCAGTCGAGCGGGGTGACGGTGAGCCCTTCCATGGTAGCGAGCGTCTCGCTCATCCAGTCGGCATAGGCTGCGCCAGACATGATCCCCGCGCCCGTGAAGTGGATCTTGGCATCTGGTGCAATCACCTCAGCGACCCGCGGGCCCGAAGGGGCTGCCCAGAACGACTTGAAGCGGTCATAGAAGTCCTGGTGCTCCGGGCTGAGACTGGCGTGCGGCATTTGAACCTCCACAGTTTTCTGGCCTCCGAAATGAGCATATGTGCGGGGCGCACATATCGTCAATTGAAAAATGTGCATCGCGCACATATCATCACAAAGATGATCGACAGGACTGCAAATTTGCTTGGCGCTCTTGGGCTTGCCGTTGCTGACCGCATCGAAGAGACCGCGCGCGAAACCATCAACCACGCCGGCGAGACGCCCGCGGCGCTTGTTGTGATCGGCTATGGGTTAGGACCAACCAACGACAGGTTGAAGCGCATTCTGGGCCTCTCGCACCCGGGCACAGTAAGGCTTGTGGACCGGCTCGTTGCCGATGGTCTGGTGGAGCGCCAATCGGGCGCTGACAAGCGATCAATCGCGCTTTTTCTCACAGAGAGGGGTCATGCCACGCGAAGAGCTTTGCTCAAAGGGCGCTTGGCCGCCATCCGGCCATTGCTGGAGCCGCTCACCGCTTCACAGAAGCATGCATTGGACGAGATCCTTCACACAGTGCTTGAAGCGATGCCGCAATCAGATCTTGACCGCTGCCGCCTGTGCCGGATGTGCGACGACAAGGTGTGTTCGGATTGCCCTATCCCAGCTGCATTCAGGACTTAGAGCCCGGTTGGGTCAAAGTGTGTCAGCGGCTGATCGCAGCCGTAGCAGATACTCGCCATTTGACGAACAACGCCGGCCGAGAGGGTAGTCGGAAACTACGAGCCGACCTTCTGCGCGGCGCGAGAGCGTCGGGCCGCA
This sequence comes from Pseudomonadota bacterium, assembly GCA_038522255.1. Lineage (GTDB taxonomy): Bacteria > Pseudomonadota > Alphaproteobacteria > Sphingomonadales > Sphingomonadaceae > Erythrobacter. Next base: position 803 of record JBCBKF010000308.1, on the reverse strand, counting down.
CGGCCGGATCCGTCGTCGCAATCGGCCCACTGCGGACGTTCGCGCCCTTGCCGTTGTTCGCGGTCGCGTCCTCGAGAGCCGTCATTCGTTCAGGGCGCAGCATCGAGCCGTCGGGTGCCGCTGCAATACGGGCAAACTGAGCATTCGCTGCGGCTGCGCGAGCGGCTTCTTTCTCGATTCTGATGACTGAGATCAAACAATTCCGACACCGAAGTTTTGGCGATACTCGGAGGCTGAGACTCCTGAGACACGCTGAAAGACTTTGCTGAAGGCAGAGGGATCCTTGTACCCGACCTCCCAGGCGATCTGATCCATGGGGCGGTTGGTCAGTTCCAGAATGCTGCGGGCTTTGGCGACACGTGCCTGTTGGATGTACTCGGTCGGGTTGAGGGAGGTCGCCTTCGCAAAGCGGCGCATGAAAGTGCGCTTTCCAAGGCGGGCGAGATCGGCGAGGTCTGTCAGGTTCAGTGACGCGGTCAGGTCGGCGTGGATATGGTGCTGGACCCGCAAGATCGCCTCGTCCCCATGATCGAAATCCGGGATGAACTCCGTGAAAGGGAGCTGCGTTGACCGCGGCGGTTGAATGACCAGGAAGCGCGCCGTGGAGAGCATGGTGCTGCGCCCGAAGAGCCGTTCGACAAGGGTCAGGCCAAGATCGGTCCAGGCGAGGATGCCGCCGGCCGATATGACGTCACCATCGTCCAGGACCAGATTGCGATCGGCAACCTCGATATCCTCGAAGCGGTCGGCAAGCTGTTTGGCGAAAGCCCAATGCGTCGTCACGCGTCTGCCGTGCAGCAATC
>JBCBKF010000307.1:0-2506 GCA_038522255.1 Pseudomonadota bacterium | reverse complement strand
TGCAGAACCTCACCAGCCAGATTCAGTTTGTCCTGCCAAACAGCGGCCGCTTGCTGTTTGATGCAGGCGTCAGCACCGCACGTGTGGGCGAGGGGTTTGCCGCCGGCGTAAGCTACGAGCACTTCTTTGAACGCGAATCGCTCAATGACACGCTCAACATCCGTGCGGACTATATCTCACCGCAATACGCTTCTCTGGGCAATCCAGAAGCGATCAACACCGCCGAGTTTACCCTCTCAGCGCAATACACAAGACAGTTCACTCAGCGCTTTTTCGTCACCGCGAACACCTCCTACATTCGGGCCCGCCAGGACATTGGAGACAGCTTCCGCATTGGGGCCAACGGCTTTTATCGGTTGAACCGCCGCTGGACCTTTCGCGCAGGGGCGGACTATTCTGAGTTTCCCACCGCAACCGGGCGCGGCACGGGCTTCAACATCACCGCCGGGATCATCTTCCAGCCCGATTTCCGTCGGCGGGCAGAGGCGCGCTATGAAAGCCGCAACAACCTTGCCGAGCTGACCTACAACCAGTCCGGGCTCAACCAATTAAACAGCGTTGGCTTTGGCGGGATCCTTCAGAGCCAGGACGATTCGGTGCTGGGTCAGGGCTTTATCGGCTATGCCGCGAACCGGTTTGACGTTCAGGCCACGCATGCAAGCTTTGGACCGGACATTTCCGGCTTTGGCGCAACGAATATCACCTCGGTGCGCGTCGGGACGACCATCGCCTATGCAGACAACCAGTTTGGTATCGGCCGCCGGATCAACGACAGCTTCATTCTGCTCAAGCCGCACCCCACGCTTGACGGGCGCAGCGTTGTTGCCGGGCAATCGCTGGCGCGCAACAACTACATCAGCAAGAGCGGGGCATTCGGCTCGGCGCTTAACAATTTCCTCGGCTCATACGCCACGCAATCGGTGCAGTATGATGTTGAGGATCCGCCCCCCGGCTATGATACGGGCGATGGTATCTTCCGCGTCTTCCCGCCCTACAAGAGCGGCTATGCTGCGGTTATTGGTACCGATGCGTTTGTGACCGTGATGGGCACCTTCCTTCTGGTTCGCGATGATCCTGGCTCGCTCGCCGCGGTCGTTGGGCGTGAACAGCCAGTTTCGTTAGCCGGTGGACGTGTGACGATGCTCAATCCGGAGGAAGGGGAGAACCCAGAGCCGCTGCCGTTCTTCACCAATTCGGCGGGCCGGTTTGCGATCAGCAGCCTGCTCCCGGGCCGCACTTATCTGGTGGAAACCTTCGGGCAGGATGGAACAACGGGGTATACTTTCCGCTTTACTGTCCCCGAAGATACCGATGGTCTGGTAAAGATCGGCGATATTCTTCCGGGCACAGAGTGGGTCCCGGAATAACAGGAGGCCGCGATGCTTAGCCTTATTCGATATGTATTGCTTGCAATTGGGATGGCTGGCTGGGCGCATATTGCCAGCGCGCAGGCGCCTCTTCCAGCGGATCCGCTGGCCTCGCAATGCCGCGTTTTGGTAACGCCTGCGCCTCCCAGTTGGGAAATTTCAGGCTTTGATCCCTTCGGCGATACGCTTGCTGAAGGCACGTTCAACGTCACCTTCCTCAATCAGAGCGATGTGGAATGCGAGTTCATTCCCAATTTCGAACTGACCCTGCCGCCTTTTGGCCTTTCAAAGGGGACGGGCACGCGGATCCCCTATGCGATCCTTGATCTCAACGAATCCCAGGATGTGACGCCAAGAGCAGGTCGCACGCAGCGCCGCTCGGGAGCCCGGCCGTTGACGCTGGGGCCGCGTGAGACACGCTCTGTGCTCTATCGCCTGGTCGTGAACACCAATCAGGTCCGCAGCGCTGGCACATTCAGCCAGGAGCTCGTTCTTGAAGCGCAGGATCCTGATTTTCGCTCTTTCGGCGGCGCACCGATTTCGATCGGGCTAAATGTGCTTCCCTCTGCCCGGATGGGGCTGGCCGGGGCTTACACGATTACCGATGGTCAGGCGTTTGTTGATCTTGGCCAGTTGCGGCCAGGCCCGGCGCCGGTTCCGCTGAACCTTCGCGTCAACAGCACGGGCCGGTATTCGATCACTGTAAGCTCCGCCAATGCAGGTGTTCTGCGGCTCGGCACAAGCGAATGGTCGATCCCGTATAATATGATCATCGGTGAGGACACGCTCAATCTGCGCGGCTTGGAGCGCGTTACCGGGACTGGCCAGAATGCAGGCGTTGATGCGATCCAGCTGGATGTGCTCCCGATCCGCTTCATCATCGGCAACACCGATAATCTCAGGGCCGGTCGCTACAGCGATATCATCTCCATCTCAGTCAGCGCGCGCTGACTGGAAGGGGGGCTTTCGGAATGCCATTTGGGCGTGGTTTACGAAGCTTTAGGCATAGCTGTGAACCATACTTGGGCAACAGATATTAGCTAAACGAAACTACCACCGCACTCAGCTCAGTTAGCCAAGAGAAGAGTGCTTTATGTGGTTTAGACGCGCCCTCGTTGGTGCTGCCCTTGTGGGCGCAG
>JBCBKF010000306.1:0-2530 GCA_038522255.1 Pseudomonadota bacterium | reverse complement strand
GAAGCTGCCCACGCGGGTGATGCGCGGATCATTCTCGCTCGCCCATTGCGCGCCGCCCTTTTCCGCATCGGTCCGCATGCTGCGCAGCTTCACAAGGTTGAAGCACTCGCCATAGAGCCCCACACGCTGCTGGCGGAAGAAGGCCGGGCCCTTGCTGTCGAGCTTCACCAGAATCGCGAACACGGCAATGATCGGAAAGGTCAGCGCAAGAAGCGCAAGGCTCGCGGTGATATCAAACACGCGCTTGACCGCGCTTGAAAAGATGCGGCTGCTGGAAAAACCGTCGGAGAAAATCAGCCAGCTGGGATTGACCGTGTCGAGATCGACCCGGCCCGTCTCTCGCTCCAGAAAGCTGGAGAAATCGTTGACGTGGACGCCTTTGGTCTTGATCCGCAGCAAGTCTTTGAGCGGCAGCGCGTTGCGGCGTTCCTGCAGTGCAAGAACAACCTCACTGACGCCCAGATTCTCGACAAAGCGTCCCAGATCGTGGATCGCCTCACGCGCAATCGCCTCGTCTACGACGCGTTCGGGTTCGCTCATGGCGATGTACGAGACGATCACGAACCCGCTCTCGCGCCTGTCTGCCAATTCTCGCAACCGTTGCGCCCGGTCTCCTGCGCCCAGCACCATCACCCTGCGGCGAAACGCCGAAGATCCGAGGAAACTGTTGAGGACAAGGCGGTCTGCAACAAGGATCAGGATGGAAAGACCCATCGCATAGAGCAGGGTTGAGCGCCAAAGGGTATGTCCCTGGATGATAAAATCAATAAAAACCAGCGCGATGATGCCCAAACTGATCGCTACGAGCAAACGCGCCCCGGCAAAGCGCAATGAGCGCAGGGCAAGCGGTCCGTAGACGCCGACCGAAATCATCGCCAGCCACACAACGAATGCTGACCCGACCAGTTCAATCCAGCGATCGCTAACCGGGCCCGGCTCCATCGCGATCTGCGCCGCGCGCAATTGCCATGCACATTCGCTCGCGACCATAAGAAGCGCAAAATCGAGCAGGCCGAGCAGCAACACGGCGTGCGGGATATAATGCTTGAACAGACGGATCATGGGGCTCTTGCAGCGCTCATAAAGGAGGGGGCCGGACCCTATGGTTCTAACCGCGACTGCTTAAGTGTCGGTAAATTTTACAGGTCACGCAAAAAACCGAGCTCTTGGCGAACTCTAAAGGGTTAACCAGCCGACAAGGCGTGGATCGTTGCGAGGACCAGCACTGGCCCCTTCGACGAGGCTTTTAAGGGTTCAAACCTCTTCCAGGCCCATCGGCCTCAAGCGGCCCGAGCGCAATGCCCTGCGACTGGATCAATTGCTCGGAAAAGCGCGCTTCAAGGCCAAGCACGATGGCACGGCGAGAATAGAAAGCGACGCCATCATCCTCAATCGTCCGAGCAAGATTGAACCATTGGCGCGGGCCCGCTTCGCCTTCGCCAAATGTCACCGACTGGGTGAGCAAGGCTCCACGCCGCTCGAATGTGGCGTAGGCAAGCCATTGCGGCCGGCGAGCACTGTCAAGCGGGTAGACTGCACCGCTGGCGCCGGCGGTGAAGTGCAACATCGATCCTGCGCGGTCAAAGTGAGCACAAAAGAACGGCAAGCCGCGCTCCCCAACCCGCTGCAAAGTGGTCAGACGCTGAGCCAGCTGATCGAAGCTGACCGTGAAGCGCCGCACCAGAATGGAAAGATCGTAACCCGTTTGCTCACACGCCCTCAAAAACCGGCGATAGGGCATCAATAAAGCAAGGGCGATGTAGTCCGTCACATGTTCGCGAAAGATCTGCCGAGCCTCTGGCGAGGTGAGAATTGCGCCTTCCACCACAGTGTCGATCGCGTCGCGCTGTTCGAGACTGGCGATCTGACGCGCAATCTGAAAGCGCCGAGCGGCTCCGCCAAGCATTTCGGACAATTGCAATTGTCGCGCGTGCAGGTCGAGCCTGTGCGCAAGGCCAGGCACCACGTCCGCTGGCAGGATGCGCACAGCCAAACGATGCTTTTCACGCAGACGCTCGATCAGAGCCGCGCTGATATCACCGCGTGAAAGCCGCAGCTCATCCGCCAGATCTTCGGCCGCGTGATCGAGGTCAGCAAAGTGATTTTGCCAGCGTTCAATCGCGCGCCGCGCTTCTCCGGCGGGATCATCGGTGCGCTCGGCATCGGGGTGAGAATTGTCGTAGAGCCGGGCAAAGGCTGCCGCGACCTGTGGCGCGGTGGCGAGGAATTCCTGCACCTCCTCGCGATCAATGCCCAAGTCCGCAAACCGTTTATCCGCCATGCGCCTTAGCAGGCCATCGACCCCGCCGATCGCCGCGTCTTCGCGCAGCGAACTGGGATCAAAATCAAACCGCTCGATTACCTGTACCAGAACCCGCGCCGAGAGCGGGCGCTGGTTGCGCTCAATAAGGTTGAGATAGCTTGGCGAGATACCCAGCGACGCAGCCATGGCGGCCTGGGTCAGCCCCTCACGCTTGCGCAAGCGGCGCAGCGAGGGACCAGCAAGAAGAGCGGTTTCCGACATAGCGAC
>JBCBKF010000305.1:0-2534 GCA_038522255.1 Pseudomonadota bacterium | reverse complement strand
CGCGCCAGGTCCACCAGGCTCTGGCGCGCCGTGAGCTTGCCGAGCAATTGCTCAGGGACACCGACTACAGCCTCGCCGAAGTGGCGTTTCTGACAGGGTTTGCCGAGCAGAGCGGCTTTACCCGTGCCTTCAAACGCTGGGCGGGGCAAACGCCACGATCCTACAGGATGGGCGGCGACCTTTCCTGACAAGGATTTGGCGCGATCGGTCAAAACCTTGGCGCATGGCGGCAAGAAAGATACGGGCTGCAAGCGCAAGGGTGGTTTCGCAAGGAATTCAGAGGATCAAACCAATGCCTAGAACGGAATACCTGCTCACACTCGGCGTCATGACCCTGACCAGTATCGCGCTGGCGGCATGCGCTTCACCGGGAATGCAAAGCGAAACTGTATATGACCTGTCGCAAACACCGACCTCACTCGAGATCAGACAGATCGGCAGTGTGGACGCCACAGAATACACCTTGATGGTCCCGGAAAACCGAAGCGACGCGGACAGTCGCGACATAGCGTTGCGTTTTGTCGTGCTGCCCGCACTCGATCCGTCGGATGAGGTTCCGGTCCTTTATCTCGCCGGGGGGCCAGGTGGCGCAGCTACCGGCACCGCCCAGAGCCGGCGCTGGCCCCTATTCGATGCACTGCGGCAAAACCGTGACGTGATCCTGTTGGACCAGCGAGGCACGGGTCGCTCTGAAAGACCACCTGTCTGTCTCAGTTCGGTAGGGTGGGCGCCGAACGAAATTGGTAACCGAGCGAACTTCATCGCCAAGCAATCGGCCGCATTTGAGGAATGCAAGGAATTCTGGACCGAAGCAGGCGTTGATCAGCACGGCTATACGTCCAAGGAAAGTGCAGCTGACATCGCTGCGATTTCCGACGTACTCGACACACGTTTGGCCCTGCTGGGCATCAGCTACGGCACCCATCTTGCGCTTGCGACCCTGAATGACCATCCAGCTTCCGTCGAACGCGCCGTTCTGGTCAGTGTTGAAGGTCTTGATCAGACGGTAAAGCTGCCAGCCCGCACCGATGCCTTTGTCGCCCGACTGCAGTCGGCGCTGGATGAAAGCTCGATTGCAGAGGGCGGGGCACCCTATCCCGACCTCTCTGTTGCGCTCCGACGTGCGCTCAACCTGATAGATAGCGAGCCACCCATGATCGAAGCGTTTGCTGGCCGAGGTGAACCGCCCGTTGAACGCACCGTCGGCGCGTTTGCGGTTCAACGCGCGATCTCGTTCGCCCTGTCCGACCCAGATCGTGCGCATCAGACCGCGAGCGGCATTCTCGCAATGGCGGCCGATGATCCGGATTACGGTTTCATGACCTTCTTCGCGGGTCGTTTAATGCCCAACCAGATCGAACTGAGGGTCATGCCGACCATGATGGATTTGGCTTCGGGCCTTTCGCCGCAACGCGCCAAATTGGTAGAAACGCAAGCTCAGACAGCGCTGCTGGGCGATTCAACGAACTTTCCAATGCCGCATCTTGATGACCCGGCAGCGGATTACCGCTTGCCAGACAGCTTCCGGGAAGACCCGCTAAGCGATGTGCCGGTGCTCGTCGTCTCCGGAACGCTGGACGGGCGTACATATCCAGAAGCGGCACTCGAGGCGACGCGCGGCCTTTCGGCGCGAACGGTTATCACGGTTGAAAATGCCGGTCACAATCTTTTCTTCGATCATCCCGACGTGGTGCCGTACATCGTGGACTTTCTGGATGGAGAGCCGTTGACCGACACCACTCTGGTGGCGAAATTGCCGGAGCTCAGTGAGCGCTGACACGCAATCTGTCGCACTCCAGTGCGTTCGAATTTGCTCCGCCGCCTGATGAGGGAGGCGGAGATTTCTTTTTTGGAACAGGGCATTCATAACTGGCGCGATCGGTCAAAACCTTGGCGCGCCTTAGCAAGAGCCGCGCGCCCGATCTCCTTATCCATTGATGTGCAGCAACCGAAAAAGGAGCATGTCGATGAACTTCCTGCGCAAAACCAAACCCCTAACCCTTGTCCTTGGCGGCACCGGCAAAACCGGACGCCGCGTAGCCGATCGTTTGAAAGCAGCGGGCGAAACTGTCCGGATCGGATCCCGGTCCGCGACTCCAGGCTTTGACTGGGACACTGAAGCCAGCTGGGACGCCGCCCTGAAAGACGTCACCGCAGCCTACATCACCTACGCGCCCGATCTTGCCTTTCCCGGAGCCACCGACGCGATCGAGAGGTTCGTGCACAAAGCCAAACGAGCGGGTGTGAAACGCCTGGTACTCCTCTCGGGCCGTGGCGAGGAAGAAGCCCAGGCCTGCGAGTGCATTGTGCAGGTCTCCGGCATAGACTGGACGATTGTGCGCGCGAGCTGGTTCAACCAGAATTTCTCCGAAGGTGCTTTCATCGACATGGTGCTGAATGGCGCGATAACGTTGCCTGCGGGTGATACACCAGAGCCCTTTGTCGATGCCGATGACATTGCTGATGTCGTCGTGGCGGCGCTGACCCAGGATCATCATTTCGGGGAAGTCTATGAGGTCACCGGCCCAAGGCTG
>JBCBKF010000304.1:0-2539 GCA_038522255.1 Pseudomonadota bacterium | reverse complement strand
CGGGGTCCAGACATAGCCTGGGCTGATGCAATTGGCGGTCACGCCGCTGGTCGCCATTTCCAGCGCGATTGTCTTGGTAAACCCTGCGACGGCGTGCTTGGAGGCGTTGTACGCGCTTTTGAAAGGCGATGCGGTGAGCGAATGCGCTGAGGCGGTGTTGATGATGCGGCCCCAGCCCTTCTCTTTCATGCCAGGCACCGCCAGCCTCGTCGTGTGGAACACCGCCGTCAGATTAAGCGCGATCACTGCATCCCATTTTTCAGGTGGAAAATCCTCCACGGGTGACACATGCTGCATGCCCGCATTGTTGATGAGGATGTCGATAGCGCCAACAGCTTCGAACATCGCCCCAATCGCAGCTGGGTCCATCAGGTTGGCGCCGTTGTAGTCCGCGCCAAGCTCTTTCTGCAGCGCTGCGATTTCGTCTGGATCGCCCAGGCCGTTGAGAATCACGTCAGACCCTTGCGCGCGCAGAGCGCGGGCGATCGCGAGACCGATACCCGAGGTTGATCCCGTCACCAGCGCGCGCTTTCCTTCCAGCAACATTGCACTCTTCCCTCGATTGGTTAATCCTTGCCTTCGCCTGTTGCTGGCAAGTGCTTTGCGTGTCCAGCGAAATGACAGGCGCGCGCGGTTGGCTGCGTCGACGAGAGCATGGGGCACGGACATGGGACCGAATAGAGGGGGCGACAAAGGCGATGCGGCTCAATCCGTTTGACACCTCCAAGATCGACGTTCGTTCAACCAGCGGCCACCCCTCGCGCGGCACCGGGCGACGAGCGGGCGGCGTGGGGTGCGGCGCTATCGTGATAGCGCTTATTGCCGCCGTCGTCCTTGGCGTTGATCCGGCACAAACGCTTGCGATTCTAGGCGGATTTGAGCAACCGTCCAACAGCTCCCCAGCGACCACCAGCGGCATTTCCGAAGAGGAAATCTGCACCAGCGGCCCCTATGCGCAGGAAGCCTGCGAGGCACTCACCAGCCTGAATGCAACGTGGGAGCCTGAGTTCGCCCGCGCGGGCATCGCCTTTCGCCAGCCCTTGCTCAACCTATTTCCCTCCGGCAGAGTCGACACTCAGGGTTGCGGCTCTGCAAGTTCCGCCTCAGGCCCGTTCTACTGCCCAGCCGATTTGGGCATTTACATCGACACCGGCTTTTTTGATCAGCTTGCGCAGATAAGCGGGACGCGCGGCGATTTTGCGCGGTTGTATGTGATGGCGCATGAATATGGGCACCACATTCAGAACTTGACGGGCCTTGCCAGCCAGGTACGCGCCGCCCAGCGCCGTGATCCGCGCGCTTCCAACCAGTTGCAAGTGGCGATGGAATTGCAGGCAGATTGTTACGCGGGCGTGTGGGCGGGCAAGAATCGCTCGCGCATCGAGCCCGGGGATATCGAGGAAGGCCTGCGCGCTGCCAGCGCCATTGGCGATGACATGATCGCGCGCAGCGCTGGACAACGTATCCGGCCCGAGAGCTTTACACACGGCTCCAGCCGTCAACGTGTTGACGCGCTGCGCCGAGGAATTGAAACGGCCGATCAAGGAGCATGCGATGTCTATTTTCAGTAAGAATTTGCCTTGGCCTTCCATCCTGCCGGCTGCCGCGATTGGCGTGGTGGCGATGGTCTCGCCGATTTCAGCGAGCGCGCAGTCAACGCGCGAGGATGTGAAGGATGTAGCGCAAACCCCGCTTGAAGACGTGGGCCTTACAAAAGAAGAGGTTGCCGAAATTCTCCTGGCTGCTGCCGAAAACCCCTACGAAACAGCTGGTAACGGCCGTTGCGCTGCACTGATCACAGAAGTCGAGAGGCTCAACGCAGTGCTTGGCGATGACATTGATGTGAAGGACGAGGACAGCGACGACTTCGATGAAAAGAAGATCGCCAAGGACGTCTTCGGCTCTTTCATCCCGTTTCGAGGCCTCGTGCGCGAGATTTCCGGCGCAGCAGGCGATGAGCGCAAGGCCGAAGCGGCGGTGCGAGCTGGCATGGTGCGGCGCGGTTATCTGAAGGGTCTGGGCCAGGCAAAAGGCTGCAAATATCCGGGTCGCCCAAAGACCGATTGACTTAAACCCAGTCGGCCACATCAAAAAAGCCGGGCAGGTTTCCCGGCGCTCAAGCCCCCTGTCTGCGCCCAGCCACACAATCAGGCTGGAGCGGGCTCGATCTCTCCCTCATCCAAGTGGTGAGCTGAATTGCGGACCAACCCCAGCACAGAAAAACGACGGGCCGCATAAGGGACGGCCCGCCGTTTTGACGGCACCTCTGGCGCCGGTGCTTTGCGAGTCTGCGCTCAAAGGAAAAGGGTGCTGACCCTCAACGCGCGTCTTTCGACCAGCTTGCGATCTGTTCGTCGAGTTCGGCCAGGATCTTCTCGCGCATTTCCCTGTCGAACTGGGAATTGCTGGCGATCGCCCTGCGGGCCTGTTCGAGGCCGGTCAGCGCGTGGGCCATGATGCGCGCAAATAGTCCAGCATTCTTGCCAGCGTGGATTTTAGCTCGTGCCGGTGTACCACCATATCGACCATGCCGTGCTTG
>JBCBKF010000303.1:0-2568 GCA_038522255.1 Pseudomonadota bacterium | reverse complement strand
AGGCCTTCGACGTGATGACCGGCGCGCAACAGCAGCTCGGCCGTGACGGCCGAGTCGACGCCGCCCGACAGGCCGACAATAACGCGAAGAGATGAAGACTCTGTGCTCACGGTGCAAGTATACCGCGAGCGCCAATGCGAGGCCGCGGCGCGGCCTTCCCGACCCTCCCCGGTCAAGCCGCGGGCACGATACCGGCCAGCCAGTCGCTCTGGGCGTGGTGAATCAGATCCAGCGGATAGGACTTGCCTGCGAGGAAGTCGTCGACCGTGCGCAGAACCATGGGATTGCGATGCGGGGTACTGCGACCGATCAGCTCGTCGCGGGTTAGCCAGAGAAAGCGCTGTATCCCGTGGTCGAGCTCATAGGGCTCGTGACTCAGGTGCGCCTCGCCGATGAAGTTGATGCGCACCACCGGCGTAGAGCGCACGGGGTGCTGCCAGAAGTAAACGCCACCAACCGCCTGCGGCGTGAACCGATGGCCAGACTCCTCGAACGTCTCGCGCACGGCGGTGTCGATCAGCGTTTCGTCGAGCTCCCAGCGCCCGGAAGGCTGGGTGATGACGAGCTGGTCGCGAATGATTTCTTCGATAAATAGAAAACGACCGTCGCAGTACGCCACCGTCGCCACTGTGATCTTGGCGTTTGCCGACTCCATCCCACAAGCGTAGCACTGTGTTAACAGAATACTGTGAATCTGATCACATCGACCCGGATGTGCACCAGTATTATTGGAACGCTGCCGGGCACTTGCACGCGTTTGCCGGGCAGACAGAGTCCAGAATCAAACCAGGGAATTCATCGCTTTGAGCCGGATCAACCGGGTCTTCTCCGCCATATTGCTCGTCGCCGCAATGCCGTTGGCCCTGGCCGACGCACTTGTTGACGAGGCACGCGAACGCATCGATCGCGGCGATGCGGCCGGGGCGCGACTGTTGCTGGAGCCCTTTTCGGATCAGCGGGCGGGCGAGGTGACCTTCGACTATGCGCTGGCACTTGCCATGCTCGACAGCGGCGACAGCCTCGGCGCTACCGTTGTGTTCGAGCGTCTGCTGCTGACCAAATCTGACTTTCACGGCGCGCGTATCGACCTGGGGCGCGCCTACTTCAACCTGGGCCGCCTCGTGGATGCGCGGCGTCAGTTTGACCGCGCACTGAACGCGGGACCGCCGCCGCTGGCCGCGCGCCTCGTGGCGCGCTACATGGCCGAGATTGAGCGCATTGAGCGCCGCCAGAAGTTCACGCGCTACGCCAGCGTCGGGACGCGGGCTGGCTATGACAGCAATGTGAACAGCGCGACGGAGCTGACCGAGTTCCTGGGCTTCGGGCTCAACGACCAGAGCCGCGAACGGGACAGCGATTTCTTTGAAGCGGCGCTGACCGCGGGTGGCTCGTACCGCCTGACGCCACGCCTGCGTCTCGGCGGCCGGGCGAGCGCGCGGTTCCGCAAGAACTCACAGGCATCATTCGCCAACAGCGATGTGTACGCGATCGGTGCGCGCCTGGATCGGCAGGCCGGTCGGCAGAGTCAATCGCTCGCTCTCGATGCCTTTACGCTGTCGCTGGACGGTTCACGCAACAGCACCGCCTTCGCGATCACGGGCGACTGGCGATTCAACCTGACCGATACGCTGTCGGTTGGACCGGCCGTTCGCCTCGGACAAATTCGTTTCCAGGACTCGCTGTCTGTGAAGGACGTCAACCAGTGGGCACTTGGCGCGGTGCTGGGCTGGCGGTTCGGGAGCGATGGCCAGGGCATGCTCGACTCTTCAATGCTGCTGGGTCGCGATGATGCAGTGGAGACGGCCTCACGCTTTGGCCGCGACGTCTGGCTCTGGAACAGTTCGGTCAACTGGCGCTTCAGCGACACGCTGACCAGCGCTGTTGCGCTGAGCATCGAGCGCAGCGCGTTCGACGACGTGTTTTTTGAGGATCTGTTCACCGACGCGCGTGAGGACCTGGCGTTCCGCGCCCGCGGCGCTGTCGACTGGCAGTTTGCTCCGCGGTGGCGCTTGCAGCATGCGTTGAGCTATCGCATGAACGACACCGATATCGGCGTGTTCGAATTCGAGCGGTTCGAGATGTCCCTGGGCCTGCGTTACGTCTGGTACTGAGCCGGGCGCGAGCGTTCTGTCAAATGCTTTTCCCCGCGCTTGTGAGTGTGATCACAGCCGAAACAGAGCCGTATCGGTACTCTCAGTGGTGACCCGGCGCGCCCCCGCGCACCACCCGCATACGCTTCGGCCAGGCCCATTATGATCAGACACATCGCATTCGCTCTTTTCGCGCTTGCACTCGGTTCGCCAGCAGCCAACGCCCAGTCGGCGGCCGGGGAGGCCATCTTCGTCTTTGGCAAGGCGGAGGTCATCGCATCCAACGGCGCGGTACGCGTCCTGGAGAAAGGCGGGTATCTCGACGAGGGCGACCGCATCGTAACGGGCGCGAGCGGTCGGGTTCAGCTGCGTCTGGCCGACGGCGGATTGATCGCGCTTCGGCCCGCCAGTGAATTCATCATTGAGGCGTTCCACTACGACGCTGCGTCGCCGGGCAACCCGGATGACCCGTTCACCC
>JBCBKF010000302.1:0-2568 GCA_038522255.1 Pseudomonadota bacterium | reverse complement strand
TCGACCCGTTCAGCCAGAAAGATCGCGTCGAAGCCTACGCCAAGGCCGGGCTCGAAGCGCTCTCGATGGACTTCATGCCGCGCATCACCCGTGCGCAAGGGATGGACGTGCTCTCGAGCCAGTCCAACCTGTCCGGCTACAAGGCAGTGCTGGCCGCGGCTGACACTTATGGCCGCGCTTTCCCGATGATGATGACAGCGGCGGGCACCGTTCAGGCGGCCAAGGCCTTCATCATGGGCGTGGGCGTTGCGGGCCTTCAGGCGATCGCCACCGCGCGGCGTCTGGGCGCGCAGGTCTCGGCGACCGATGTACGCTCGGCCACCAAGGAACAGATCGAGAGCCTTGGCGCGAAAGCCATATTCGTGAAGGATGTCGAAGGCATCGAAGGCGAGGGCTCAGGCGGTTACGCGACCGAAATGAGCGATGAGTACAAGGCCGCGCAAGCCAAGCTCGTCTCCGAGCACATCGCCAAGCAGGACATCGTCATCACGACCGCTCTGATCCCAGGCCGGGCCGCGCCTGTGCTGATCACCGATGAACAGATCGCCACGATGAAGCCGGGCAGCGTCATCTTCGACCTCGCCGTTGCGCAAGGCGGTAACGTCGAAGGCTCGGTCCCGGATGAGACGGTCGTCAAGCATGGCGTTTCGATCATCGGCTATTCGAACACGCCCGCAAAGCTTCCCGCGGATGCCTCTGCGCTGTTTTCGCGCAATCATTTCACCATGTTCCAGGCCTTCTGGGACAAGGAAGCGGGCAAGCCCATCTTCGACGAGGAAATCGGCGATGCCATTCGCCTTACGCAAGGCGGCGAAGTCGTGAACGAAAGGCTGAAGGGGTGACCATGTTTCGAATGATCGCACCACTTGCCGTCATCGTGTCGCTCAGTGCGTGTGCCGAGGGCGAAGAACCGCCGGTCAACTCCCTTCTGCTCGATGCGTATATTCAAACGCACGAAGCACTCGCTGATTACAAGCGGTGCAGCGATCCGCTCTATTCGAGCAAGGCGGAAGCGGCAGAAAAACGACTTGAAACCACCTTCTATCTCTATTCGTCGAAAAATCTTGAGCGCGAACAGATTCGCAGCTTCGACGACGCGCGAAGGGAAGTTCGCTCTGTGTCCCTCGGGCCATTGACCGATTGTGCGGGCGAGGAAGAAGTTCGATTTGAGCTGGCTTTCGACAGGTTGAATTCGATCATGGAAAAAGAAATGCGAGCGCAGTGAGGACATGTGTGCATCGCGAAAATGGGGCGCTTTTCCCAAAGGGATCTGCGAGCAGCTCAAATTACAAATGTTTCTTCCCGCAAACCTGGTCCGACTAAACCATATTGAGGCCGCATAATGGACTTTATCTCAATCCTCTCGATCTTCGTGCTGGCGTGTTTCGTCGGTTATTATGTGGTCTGGTCGGTCACCCCGGCGCTGCATACGCCTTTGATGGCGGTGACCAATGCGATCTCCTCGGTGATCATCGTCGGCGCGCTGATTGCGGCGGCTGAGGCGGATACGGCGGTTGCGAAGTATCTTGGCCTGTTCGGCGTGGTGCTTGCCAGCATCAATATCTTCGGCGGCTTTGCCGTGACCGAGCGCATGCTCGCCATGTACAAGAAGAAGGAGAAGTGATCATGAACCGCTTCCTTCCTTCCTTTTGGCGCGGCGCTGTAGGCGTGGCCGTTCTCACCGCGCTTTTCTCAAGCCCCGCTCACGCAGCCGGGGGAGAAGGCGCGGGCGTCCCGCCATGGGCGATGCTGGCCTATCTTGCCGCTGGCGTGTTCTTCATCCTCGCTTTGCGGGGGCTTTCCAGTCCCGCCACCAGCCGTGCGGGCAACCGCAACGGCATGATCGGGATGCTGATCGCTGTGGCGACCACTTTGGTCACGCATTCCTACGCCAACGCTTTCGAGATCGGCATCGCAATCTTCATCGGTGGGCTCATCGGCGTTGTCGTCGCGCAGCGCATTGCGATGACGGCGATGCCCGAACTTGTTGCAGGGTTTCACTCGCTGGTCGGCCTCGCTGCCGTTGTTGTCGGCCTTGCCGCGTGGCTGAACCCCGGTGCGTTCGGCATTCTCGACGATGCGGATCAGATCCTGATGGTCAGCCGGATCGAACTTGGCCTTGGCATTGCCATCGGGGCTATAACATTCTCAGGCTCGGTCATCGCGTTCCTCAAACTGTCGGGCCGGATGAGCGGGTCTCCGATCCTGCTCCCCGGGCGCCATGTGATCAATCTGGGCACGCTGGTTGCGATCATCGGCCTCATTGGGGCCTACGCTGTCTCGGGCGCAGGCGGGCCGGGCGAGGGGCAATTGATCATCGCGGTGACGGTGCTCGCCTTCATTATCGGCTTTCTGCTGATCATCCCGATTGGCGGGGCGGACATGCCGGTCGTTGTATCGATGCTCAATTCCTACTCGGGCTGGGCCGCTGCGGCGATGGGCTTCACGCTGGGCAACAGCGCCATGATCATCACCAGCGCGCCGGTGATGATCGAGCTGTTCGATCTCATGAAGCGGGTCGCTCGCACGGATGCTTCCATCCTGATTCGAGGGGAAACCGGGACGGGC
>JBCBKF010000301.1:0-2577 GCA_038522255.1 Pseudomonadota bacterium | reverse complement strand
TATTGTTGTGTCCGTGAAGGAAGCGATTCCGACGGGCCGCGTTAAGAAAGGTGACGTCCGCCGGGCAGTTGTTGTGCGTGTGGCGAAAGACATCAAGCGTCCTGATGGGTCGGCGATCCGGTTCGACACGAATGCGGCGGTTCTGATCAACAATAATAATGAGCCGATCGGCACACGGATATTTGGCCCAGTTCCACGCGAACTGCGCGCGAAGAACCATATGAAGATCATCTCGCTTGCGCCGGAGGTGCTGTAGCTATGGCCGCGAAAGTGAAAACGGGCGACCGGGTGATGGTCATTGCGGGCCGCGATAAGGGAAAGACGGGCAAAGTTCTGCGCGTTGAGACCAAGACAGACCGCGTGGTCGTCGAGGGTATCAATGTTGTGAAGCGCCACCAGCGTCCGTCGCAGACGGACCCCCAGGGCGGCGTTCGCACTTTCGAGGCACCAATTGCGGTGTCTAATGTTGCGCACGTTGACCCGCGCGACGGCAAACCGACCCGCGTTGGGTTTAAGATTGACGAGCATGGCCGGAAACTGCGCTATGCCAAGCGTTCAGGAGAGTCGATCAATGGCTAAGACCGACACTTACGAACCGCGCCTGAAGGCAAAGTATCGCGAGGAAATCCGTGCGAAGCTGCAAGAGCAGTTTGCCTATGGCAACGATATGCAGGTGCCCAAGCTCGACAAAGTGGTGATCAATATGGGCGTCGGCGAAGCGGTCGCGGACTCCAAAAAGATTAAATCAGCGCTTGCCGAACTGGAGCTGATCGCGGGTCAAAAGCCTGTGCCAACCAAGGCGCGCAAGTCGATCGCCGGCTTCAAGCTGCGCGAAGGCATGGTGATTGGCGCGAAAGTGACGCTCCGCCGGGATCGGATGTTCGAGTTTCTCGACCGCCTCACGACAATCGCTCTACCGCGCGTGAAAGACTTCCGTGGCCTGAATGGCAAAAGCTTTGACGGGCGAGGCAATTTCGCAATGGGCGTGAAGGAACACATCGTGTTTCCAGAGATCAACTACGATCAGGTGGACGAAATCCGCGGCATGGACATCATTGTCTGCACGACGGCGAAAACCAATGACGAGGCGAAGGCGCTGCTCAGCGAGTGCGGCTTCCCCTTCCGGAATTAGGCGCGAACAGGATCAAGACATGGCCAAGAAAAGCGCAATCGAAAAGAACAATCGGCGGAAGAAGCTGGTGGATAAATATGCTGCCAAGCGGGAAGCGCTGAAGGCAATCGCTATGGACGCGGAGCTACCGCTGGAAGAGCGTTTCAAGGCGCGCCTGAAGCTCGCCGAGCTGCCACGGAACTCAGCGCCGAACCGTGTGCGTAACCGCTGCGAAGTGACCGGCCGTCCGCGCGGGTACTACCGCAAGATGCGGATGTCGCGGATCGCTCTTCGTGAACTCGGATCGCTTGGCAAGGTGCCAGGCCTTGTGAAGTCGAGCTGGTAGGAAAGGAGACGAGACGATGAACATTTCCGATCCTATCGGCGATATGCTCACCCGGATTCGTAATGCGCAGATGCGCGGGCGGCCGAAGGTGACGACCCCGGCATCCAAGATGCGCGTGCGCGTGCTTGAGGTTCTGCAGGCTGAAGGCTTCATCCGCGGTTTTGCGGAGATCGAGAAAGATGGTCACCGCGATCTTGAGATCGAACTGAAATATTATGACGGTGCGCCCGTGATCCAGGAGATCAAACGCGTGTCGAAACCCGGCCGTCGGGTCTATTCGTCGGTCAAAGACTTATCGCTTGTGCGCAATGGTCTTGGCATTTCCATCCTGTCGACTTCAAAAGGCGTCATGTCCGATAATGTGGCGCGCAATGAGAATGTCGGCGGCGAAGTTCTCTGCCGCGTGTTCTAAGGGGGCCTATTCCAGATGTCTCGTATTGGAAAACTTCCCATCCCGGTTCCGAGTGGAACGACTGTATCGGTCAACGGGCAAGTGATTGAAGCCAAAGGTGCCAAGGGCGCGCGGACGCTTGTTTTGTCTGACCTGATTGAGCCGAAGCTCGAAGACGGCGAACTTTTGGTCAATCCGCGCTCGGAGCTCGTCGAACAGGCGCGCGCTAAGATTGCCGCCAATGATGCCAAGGGCCGTAAGAAAATGACCTTTGCTGAAGCGCTCGATGGTCGGGCCCGGACCCAGTGGGGCACGGCGCGGGCGCGGGTCGCTAATATGGTGACCGGCGTGACGAGTGGCTGGTCCAAGACGCTCGAACTCGTCGGAGTTGGATATCGCGCGCAGATGCAGGGCAAAGACCTGAAGCTGTCGCTCGGCTTCTCCCATGACGTGATTTACAGCCCGCCGGAAAACGTGTCGATCGCGACGCCGAAGCCGACGGAAATCGTGATCGAAGGCAATGACAAACAGGCCGTTGGTCAGTGTGCAGCCGAGATCCGCAAATACCGCCCGCCAGAGCCCTATAAGGGCAAAGGTGTGCGCTATCAGGGTGAATTTGTCCGCCGCAAGGAAGGCAAGAAGAAGTAAGCCATGAAGAGCCCACGCGAAAAATATCACCGCCAGATCGGAGGCACACGTCTGAACTCCAGTCACAGCTAAGCATCTCGT
>JBCBKF010000300.1:0-2597 GCA_038522255.1 Pseudomonadota bacterium | reverse complement strand
GAATTTTTTGGCCGCATGGACAGCGTAGCGCGAAAGACTCAATTCACGACGATATCAAGCTGAAGACGATCAGTATCAAAGCCCGCACTGCCCGGAATAACCTTAAGGCTGCGTTCGCGTGAGCGCGGCCCGCTTGCTTGCGTGAGAACAGCGCGTCCCGAACCGTCGAGAGTGACGCTATCGCCGTCCGCCTGAACGGTCGCGTTGCGCAGCGTCCCAGGGGTGTAGGTTATCACAAGGCGATAGCCACGCGGCGCGTTGCAATATTCGCGAAACCGCCCGAGATCGACGCTTTCGCCCCTGCTTACAGGCACCGCATTGGGCTGAAAGCGCACGGAGCACTGGACGGGCACGGTCGCGCGGAGCGAAAAGCTCATGCCGGACTGAGATTGGCTTTGCGCGACGACCGGTGCCGTCGCAACGCACATTGCAAGCGCGGCGGCAATCGTTCGAACTGCGGTCATCCAACTTCCTTCCCAATGGGCTTACAGAAATTAGACTGTTAGCCGGGCTGGGTGAATTTCCTCCGATGCAGATTGGTAAACAGGGCAGTAAGGATAACACCGATGATAGAGCGACCTGTGGCACCATCAACGGTCAAATCAGCCTTGCGTGCCCCTCGGCGCCGATTGCAAAGGCTTATCGCGCAGTTACCGAAATGGAGACAATGTCACTGTACCGGCCTGCTCGGCGATTGGATGTGTTGCCGATGATGAAGCGAACCGGCAGGACGTCGACACCGATTGCATCCTTGTTGGATTGCGAAATGCGGCGCAGCCCGCGCAGGTTTACCGTCTCGTCCCCGATGATCATCTCGTAAGGGATGGACCACTCGCTTGATCCCAGGCGCAAGCGACCTGAATTGGCGGAACTTACATCAATGGCGTATCGGCCAGTGCTGTTGACCCGCAATGCCAGAGGTACAGGCGCAACCCCGGATCTCAGCTCACCAAGATCAACAAACGCCTGGCCGTCATTGATCGTGTAAGCCCCAGCCAGACCAATGCGCGCAGAGGGCAGCACGACGAGGCCAAGAGAAATGGGAGCGCCGCCGAAAGACCGAAAGTTTTCATCCTGCGCCTCGAGAACCAACTCCTGGCTGAACGTGCCTGCGCTGTTGATGGCTGTGCGGTCAACCACCAGGCGATACAGAAGCGAACGCGATTGGCGCGGTGCAAGAGTAATCGCCCGCGAAGCCGAGCGGCGTTGCGAGCGGCCTGCGCGAGGCGTCACGTCCTGCGATTCAGTCAGGTTCAAGATCGCGTATGCAATGCGTTCACGTCCGCCCTTTGAAAGGCCAAAAGGCGGCTGTGTAAGTTCAAAGTTCGGGCTGAACACGCATTCGACGTCGCTTTGATTAAGGAAAGTGACGTTGAAGGTCGCTTCGGCGGCAGCATCTGCGAACGGGTCGTACCCGCGAATATCCCAGCTTGGCGGTGCTGGTGTGACGATCACCCGGCATTGCGAAGCGAAGGGATCCGCAGGGATCGGAGCCTGAGCGTTGGCGGCCTGCAGCGCGCCAAACCACGCGCTCGCCGCCAAGACGTATCGGACAACACGCAGCATCATCGTCTCCTATTCTTCAAACCCGATCCTGGCTCCGGGAAGGACTTCACCCATCCGAACCAGGCCATCTGTGTCTTCTGACACTGCAAATTCGAAAGTGTAATCGATAACCCCGTTCTTGCCATAGGTTTCCACCAGGTAACGTCTACCCGGCAACAGATTGGCAATCGCAAAGCGACCCGCCGAATTTGTAAAGAACGGGATAGGTTCGGGGTTTTCGTCTTCGCGCACGTCGAGCAATGTCACGCGTCCGCCAACCAGCGAAACCGGTTGATCGGGCGCCAGCAGAAAGGTCCCCATCGCCGTCACAAACGCATCGGTTCCAATTTCCGCTGCGTAGCCGCTCTTGTAGGGCGGGAAGACGCGAAAGATGCCAGTGCCTGTGTCGTAGCCCACAGGCGGATCCTCGACATCGTACTGGACGGTCTGCATCGCATAAGAACCGAGGAAGTTGTTGACGGCGGACCCGAGGGGTCCACTTTTGCTGATAAAATTATTTTGCGCGAGGGATTGGCCGGCAACAACGCTTCGCCCTTTCAGATTGGGGTGCGCCTTGAACAGGATGAAACTGTCGTTGATGCGCCGCCCCACCCCAATCTGATCGCCTGCAAAGGCGAGCGTAGTGCCCACCCGCACCGAGCTGATATTGGTCTGCGCAAACTGCGAAATCTCAGGCCCGAAGCTTGCATGACTGGCCTGGATATCAAATCGGTTGGCCGAGTAAGCGAGAAAACCCTGACCCAGGACGCTGTCATCCTGTGTCGATAAGACCCCACCGAAACCCAGCGAATTGAGCTGATTGAGGCCGGACTGGTTGTAGGAAAGCTCTGCCAGATTGTTGCGGCTTTCGAAACGCGCTTCGGCCCGGCGGCGGAAATCGGGCTGGAAGATTATGCCCGCCGTAACATTGAAGCCCGATCCCCGGCCCAGGCCTTCGGGAAAGCGGGTGTATTCGGCGCCCGCGCGAAACGTCCACTTGCGATTGATCCTGTAAAAGCTTGTGAGCCCGAGGCGATAGGAATCGCCCAGTC
>JBCBKF010000299.1:0-2603 GCA_038522255.1 Pseudomonadota bacterium | reverse complement strand
TCAGGCAATGCTGGGCGCGCCCGTGCCTAAGAGCTGGGTGCGCGATCAGATGGTCAAGTGGACCGGCAGTGGGGCGCGCAAGCGGCCTCAGCCAAAGAGCGAGGACAGCGAATGAAGCCCGCATCCGAATGCGCCATGGAGATCTTCAGCCTCGCCCTTGAGGCGGTGGGCGTCGAGCTTGTCGATGACATGGACGTGCCGGTCGAGAAGGTCGCTGCAGCCCGCAGGATCCTGGCCCACGTCGACCGCCACATGGCGAGGCTTGAGGGCTACGAGGAAGTCATGAGCGTGAAGCTCACGGCGCAAAACTAGGAGGCCGACTGATGCACTGCGTTGACGCTACCGACATCGTGGAGCGGTTGTTGAAATACTACACGCTCGACCAGGTCGATGAGTGGCTTGATGCGCCGCACCCTCAACTCGGAGGCGAAAGCGCAACTGCGCTCATCATGAAGGGGCAGAAAGATCAGGTTCACGCTGTGATCGATCGCCTCGACGCTGACGCGTACATCTGAAAGGAGGGTTGAGCATGGACCTTCAGGAAATGGTCAGAAGGCACCTAGCTGAGGCCGCAGACCGGATGCTGATCCAGGCAACAACGTCAACAGCCACTTCCTCGACGTCGAGCATTTCAGCCGACAGCCTGATGGCAGAGATGCAGCGTATCCGGGCCGCGCTTGGGCCGCCGCCACCGCAGGTTCGGCTGTCAAAGCACATCCCCCCTTTAATCGCAGCGCGGCCTTCAGCGCAGCCTCGCACCGGTGACATGCAGACGATGGTAGACAACATCGGTCCACAGCTTGTCCCCGGCGGTTATCGGATTGGCGACATGGTTTTCGTTAACCCCATCCACTTCAAGGAGGGGTGAACGATGGAAGATCTTGGGAATGTTCTTGCTGTGTTAGCCGGTCTCTTCCTGGTGGGGTACCTGTTCATGGCCTTGGGCATTGGCCTCACCTGGCCGCTGTGGATTTCCGTATAGAGGAGCAGACATGAGCGCGTTGCACGAAGCCGCGGACGCCGCCACCGCGTCGGGTCGTGAGATGGCCGATGAGCTGTCCGACCGCATAGGGGTGAAGCGCCTCATCGAGATCTGGGAGCGCCACCAGGTCGACGTCCGGCGCTGGGCCGAAGAGGTGAAGGCCGAGCATGCGGCAGATATTGATCGCCTGCGCTTTGAGAACGCCGCGCTGTTGGAGCGCATCGCGATGGCGCGCGAATGGCGGGCAGCAGCGGTTGAGCGGCTGAAGTTCTGCCGGCGCCAGCTTGAGGCAGCAGAAGACGCGCCCGCGCCGTGGTGGGATGCGCAGCACAACACGATCGACAGCATGACGGATCGCATCAACGTGATCGATGCGCTGTTTCCTGAGGTCCGCGATGAAGCCGCCGCCTTGGGCGCCGGACTTCGCGAGGTGCTTTCGCAGGCGCTCAAAGAGGAGGGTGCATGACCTGGTCTGAAGGCCGCTTCTCGCGCTTGCCCGAGCGACTTCGAAATACAGGGGACAGCGCCCTGAGCTACACCGATCTGGATGTGGGCTTCGCTGTCCACATAGCTGATCTAGTCGACGCTGCGGCTCTTCGAATTGAGGCGCTGGAGCGCGAACTCACGCACGCGAAGGAGGGCAGACCTTGACCCCGGAGGAAGCGGCACGGAGCCGCATCGAAGCGATCGTAAGGACCGCAACCATCAACGCGCAGAATGACGGCGCAGATCCCGTTGAGGCGATATTTGACGTCTTGGTCGCCGCGGCGGTTATGGCGGGCGCGAGCAAGCCGGTAACGACGACCGAAGCGGCGCTTGGAGACACTCTTCCCGACGCCGTGGCGTGCGCCGAGAGTTGGTTTCCGCAAAGCGTAGAGAAACGGCACTGAGGAGGCTGGCCGATGATCCGATCCGCGGTCGAACAGGGCGTATCTGAGGGCTTTCAAGGCGCTCTGGTTGAGTGGTGCGACGGGTATGACGAGCCGCAGGAGCGATGCCCTATGCGCCCTAGAGACGGGTGTGCATGCCTGGCGGTGCGTTGGCGGCGGCTGCCCTGGTGGCGGCGGCTCACCACGCCCAAGCCCAAGCAGCCGGCGGACGGAGACGTGCTTGATTGCTTGCTGTCGATCCGGATCGAGGAAGCAATTTCCGACGGCTTGGCGCGCATCAAGAAGGAGGCACCATGACCCATCAAGTAGAGGGCGATGTCTTAGGGCGGGCCATCGAAGCCCTCATTGCTTGCGCTGACGATCTAGAGGCGGAGCTGCGGGCGCGTTACCCCGAGGAAACGACGCGCCAGTACCCCTCCGAGGCGCGCCGCTTTGAGCGCGACATGGAGGCGGTGAGGGCCGCGCGCAACAGCGTGCGCGAGATCAATCGCGTGCCCGGGTTTAATTGGGCGGGCGACGACTGAAGGGACACCTGATGTCCAAGCTCCCCACAGCCCTCGCCCAGGCGGCCGGCGCTCTGCGCCAGCTTGAGGCGCTACGCGGGGACGAGCGCATTCCGTTTGAGCCCGCGATCGAGCACCTGCGCAGGGCCGTGGCCGAGCTGAAGAAGCTGGAGGCCGAGGACTATCCGCATGGGGCGGAGAGGTGAGGGAGTAGAAAGGGTCTTGTGG
>JBCBKF010000298.1:0-2611 GCA_038522255.1 Pseudomonadota bacterium | reverse complement strand
GCCGAACCAAAGGCCGACACATTTGCAAAAGGCCGTCTCGCCAACGCGGGGCGGCCCTTTTTGTCTGGCGATCTCTTCGCTCTATTCCTTGCGGCGTTTGGAGCCGAAGAAACTCCCCCCACCCAGCACTGTGATGCCAAGGAAGAATCCTGCATCATAGGTCCAGCCGCGATTGGGCACGGCATAGACCGCGATGTCGCTTGAGAACAGCGAACCAATCCAAGCCCACGGGAAGATGAAACCGTGCCACAGACCCCACAGAAAGCCGGGGGTCCCGTCAACAGTGCTGATGCCGGCGTCGATCTGATTGGCGCAGGCCGATACGAGCAGCGCAAGCGCGCTGGCAACCATCAGGCGTGATAGCTTCCGCGCGCTCATCATCCCAGCGAGGTCAGGATTACCGCTACCGAGAACGGCAGAAATAGCGCGACCATCCCCACATGGATCATCGCCGCATTGCGGGCGTGGCCTTCCTGATTGCGCCTGAGTTCGCGGACCGCGTTGAACAAGAACACGACGCAGATGATAAGGCCAAAGACGCCAGCCCAGAACGGCACGTTCATAACTACCTATCCCTTTCCGCAGCGCTCCCATGAGCGCGCTGTCTGGCAGGGTATGGCACAAGGCAAGTGAAAGCGCGAGAGCGCGATGCGCGGCCTGACGGGTTGGAAACAGAGCGCCCCGACGGAGCACATATCAGCAGAAACGGCGCACGAAGCCTTGGTGGTGGGTCTTGCTGAATTCGCTCGCCGCGCCGTCCCAATCGTTCTGCTCGATCCGCGCGAGCACGCTTTGAGCCAGCGGTTTCACGAATTCGAGGCCGACGCGGTCGCTCTGGCGCCACGCCACCTCGGCTTTGTGCGGGCCGGTACGGCCAATGGTCAGTTCGACATATTCGCCCAGTTTAAGACCGCCATGCAGGTCGTCCACGCGGCAACCGCCGCGCGACAGGTCGGCAACTTCGACTTCCCATTCGCGGCCAAGCCCAGTGCGATAACTGCCTTCGGCGTTGGTCGGAATGCGGGTATCTTTGCGCGTCTGCATGATGCACGTGACATACCGCGAGATGGTTTGCGGATTGTTAATTGCCGGTGGTATTTAGATCGGCAAGCACACAGTGATGGAGACGGAGATGGAGATGGTTTCGGGACCAGCTCAATTCCGAACCAGTCGACCGGCCCATCTTTCTCAGCGGTCCAAAATGCAGTCGCTAAGGTCATTCCCAACACGGCCACGACGAGATGAGGCAGCATGATGAAGGAATAGAAGAACTGCCGTATCGCTTTCCCGTCAACCCTCTTAATGTGTTTGCTGAATGTGGCGTTTATCTGGAACGGCATGATGGGATAGGCGAACGCGCTGGCATCGCCTCGGAAATACGCCTCGATCTGCTTTACGCGAGCGAGAAGTGACCATTGAAAGCGTTTCCAGAAGTATTCGATTATCCAAAATGCGATCGAGGCCGATGCGGCGAGAAAGAAGGCCATACCCTTTATTTCTGGAGGCACGTTACCGCTAATCAGCGCCGCAGCCATACCTGCCAGAGAGACGGTGACGCTCCAGCCTTTGATCTGGAGCGTCCGTTCGTCAAATTTCTCGATGATTTCCTGAAGCTTGAGGTATTCCTCCTTCAGCAACTCATCTTTTGACATGCACGCCTCACTGACAGCTCAGGCATTCCTCATAGTCGGTCTGTTCACCGACCTGCGCGGAAAGCTCGATCTTGGCCGCCTCCCCGGTGTTGTCGGCTTCGACGCCGCCGGCAAAGCCTGCGCGCTGGACCGATTTTGACCGGAGGTAATAGAGCGACTTGATCCCCTTCTCCCACGCCTGGAAGTGCAGCATCATCAGGTCCCACTTGTCGACATCGGCCGGGATGAACAGGTTCAGCGACTGCGCCTGATCGATATAGGGCGCGCGGTCAGCGGCGAATTCGAGCAGCCAGCGCTGATCAATTTCAAAGCTGGTCTTGAAGCTCGCCTTTTCTTCCGGCGTCAGGAAGTCCAAGTGCTGAACGCTGCCCCCGTTCTCGAGGATCGAGTTCCAGACATTGTTGGAATTCTTCGACTTTTTATCGAGGATTTTCTCCAGATACGGGTTCTTGACGACGAAGCTGCCCGACAATGTCTTGTGAGTGTAGATATTGGCCGGGATCGGCTCGATGCAGGCCGACGTACCGCCGCAGATGATGCTGATCGACGCGGTCGGCGCGATTGCCATCTTGCAGCTGAAACGCTCCATCGCGCCCATTTCGGCAGCATCGGGGCACGGGCCCCGCTCCTGCGCGAGCATCATCGACGCCTCGGACGCCTTGGCCTGGATGTGCTGGAACATCTTCAGATTGTGCGCCTTGGCCATCGCGCTTTCAAAGCCCAGCCCCTTTTGCTGCAGGAAGGAGTGGAAGCCCATGACCCCCAGACCAACGCTGCGCTCACGCTCAGCGGAGTATTTGGCGCGGGCCATCTCGTCGGGCGCGCGGTCGATATAGTCCTGCAGCACGTTGTCGAGGAAGCGCATCACGTCCTCGATAAAGCGCTTGTCGCCGTTCCACGCATCCCACTTTTCAAGGTTGAGCGAGGACAGGCAGCACACAGCAGTGCGATCATTGCCT
>JBCBKF010000297.1:0-2639 GCA_038522255.1 Pseudomonadota bacterium | reverse complement strand
ACGAAATCGCCTGCTCGAGATTGGCGTGCGATGGATGCGGTGTGTAGCGGAGCGCGTCGACGACAAAGACATCGAGCCCAGTCAGAGCCCCAAGCGATGGCGCAGGCAGGTCATTCACATCGTTGCAATAAGCCAGGTTTCCGATCCGAAAGCCGAGCGATCGGATTACCCCGTGGGCCTGATCAAGTGGCAGAAACTCGACTGGGCCACCTGGCCCCTCAATGGACACCGGGCGCCCTGGCACGATAAAGTCCTGCAAGGCGAGCATGGGTGGATAGCCGTGGGCACCCTTGAAGCAATAGGCGAAGCGCGTGGTGAGATCCCCAGCCGTTCGGGCGTCCATATAGACCGGCACCTGGGCGCGCTGGCGGATGGCAAGGACGCGCACATCGTCAAGCCCGCCCACCTGGTCGGCATGTTCATGACTGAAAATTATTGCGTCGACCCGGCCGATTTCGGCCCGCAAAAGCTGTTCCCGCAAGTCCGGCGCAGTATCGATGAGGATTCGCGTCGGCTCGGTCTCACCCTCGCGAAAAACCTCCACCATGGCAGAGCATCGTGAGCGCCGGTTCTTCGGTTCGCTTGGGTCGCACGCCCCCCAATCATTACCGATTCGCGGCACACCGCCCGACGATCCGGTTCCGAGAAGCGTGAAGCGCAAACGGCGCGTCATGCCGCCGGCACGCGGTCAAACAGGGCGAGCGCATTACGCTCAGTCTCCTCGGCAAGCGCCTCGGGGTCACAGTCCAGCACCTTCGCCAGCGCATCACAGACATGGGTGAGATAGGCCGGCTCATTCCGCCTACCGCGCATGGGTACAGGGGCAAGATAAGGACAATCAGTTTCCAGAATGATCTTGTCCCTTGGCAATGTCCCGACGACGTCTCGGACGTCATGGGCGTTCTTGAACGAGACGATGCCTGAGACGGAAAAGTAAGCCCCGAGCGCCGCAGCGCGCGCTGCCAGCTCCTGGCCGCCCGTATAGCAGTGCAAGAGCGCCTTGAAGGCGCCTTTCGCCATCTCCTCTTCGAGGATATCGCCCATCATTTCGTCGGCGTCTCGCGTATGGAGAATGATCGGTAGCCCCGTCAGGCGTGCAGCATCGATGTGGACTTTGAGGCTGCGGACCTGATCGGCTTCCGCGCTATAGCCATAATGGAAATCGAGCCCCGTCTCCCCAATCGCCACAACTTTCGTAGCAGCCGCCGCATCGACAAGGTTTTTCGTCTCCAAGTCGGTGAAGTCCTTGGCGTGGTGCGGGTGCGTCCCAACCGAACACCAGATATCATCATTGGCCTCCGCGATGGCGTATACATCGCCAAAGCGATCGAACCGGTCGCAAATCGCGACGAAACGGCGAATACCCGCCTCCCGGGCCCTAGCGAGCACGTCTTCGACGTCATCTGCGAAAGCGTCTGCATGAAGATTGACGTGCGTATCGAACACACAGGACTCCTTAGGCCGATTGCGCCGTCGTTAGACGTCCTTCAACCGCTTGCCAAGCGCCCTGTCTGCGTCTAACGCGCAAGATGGGCCTGTAAGGTCGCGATAAGCTTAGCAGCGCTTTGCCCCGCATCCATATTCAAATCTCGCCCGTCGGACAGCTGCTCTGAACAAGCCAGCCAGGCTTTGGCGGCCGCCGGCCGCTCATTAGCATTTTCAGCAAGCCAATCGAGGACGGCAATGCCCAGACATTCAAGGGCGAGTTCATTCGCGCCGCCCTTTTGAAGGACATCCGAAATCGCCGCATCGCTCGGCTTGGGGAGCGCTGACAAATAGGTCCGCGCCGCATTCAGTGCCGCGACACCTGCGGCACTGGTGAGCTTTGCGCCTTGCCCAGGTCGCCCCGATGCGAGCTTCAATGCGTATTCCCCAGGTGTCTCTTCATCGCCAACGGTTTGCAAAACCGCTGCAGTGTCCGCGGGGGCGAGCGCCGACAAACGCAAGAGCCGGCACCGAGAGCGTATGGTCGGCAGGACCGGTCGGCTGCCATGGGAGATGAGGATCAACAAGCTGTTGCGCGGCGGTTCTTCCAGCGTTTTCAACAAGGCGTTCGCGCCAAAACGGTTCAATTCATCGAGCGCGTTGACGATCCCAACCCGAAATCCACCGAGCGCAGCTTTCAGGCTGAAAAACTGATTAAGGCCCCTCACGGCGTCGACCGAGATATCCTGCGGGAGTTTACCCTTGTCGTCCGGGCGCCGATCAAGCCAACGAAGATCCGGGTGCGACCCCGCGATGATCTTTTGGACGACAGGGTCGGTATCGGTAAAACTTGGCGACTGGGCTCCAAGCGCGATGGCTGCCAGGCGCGTGGCAAGAATTGACTTACCGATCCCCGATGGGCCCGCCAGCAGCCAACCATGGTGCAGACGTCCGCTGGCAAAAGCCGATAGAAAGGTCGCCTCAGCCTCACCATGGCCAATCAGAGGCAAGGCCTCCGTCGATGACATCAGGCCCGCCCCGCGCCCGCTAGGCAGCGCGCCTCGATGGCAGCCCAAGCCTCTTCCAAGAGCCGCCCCGGCGGCTGTAGCGCATTCAAGACGACGCAGCGGTCTGGGTTGCGTTTGGCGATCTGCAAGAACGCGTTCCGCACATCTTGATGGAACTTCATGGGGCGCTGCTCAAAGGCATCACTT
>JBCBKF010000296.1:0-2639 GCA_038522255.1 Pseudomonadota bacterium | reverse complement strand
AGCGCTCACAAATGATCCGGACCCGGTCGTCGCCGAGGCTGGGGGCTGGGCCCTGTCCCGACTTAACGCGCCTGCTAAATCAATTCTTTGAGCGGTGTCTCAGGATCGGCCAAAAGGGCAGGGTCAATCTTGCCGGGCCGGCTTTCGAGCAATTTTCGCCCCTGTACGTAGTCCTTCATCATCCCCACGCAATCGAAGGCGATGGGACGGCCCTCTTTCATGTAAACCACGGTGAATTTGCGGCTCGCCGGATCGCCGCGCGTGATCGCCTGATCAAACCCCATGTTGAGCCCCGCGGTCTGAAGCTTGAGATCGTACTGATTGGACCAGAACCACGGCAGCGCCTCGTAGGGCTCCTTTTCACCTGTGATCGCCCTGGCGACGGTGTTCGCCATGTCGTTCGCGTTCTGGACCGATTCGAGCCGGATTACCGCGCGGTCTGCGAAGGGGTTGGCATGCGCCGCGCAATCGCCAATGGCGTAGACATCATCAAGCGTCGTCCGGCAGCAGAAATCTACGTCCACCCCGTTTGAGCCAGCTGCGCCCGCTGCGATTAAAGGCGCAATGGCCGGGACAATCCCGATGCCGACAATGACCATGTCGCAGGCTATTTCATCGCCGTTATCCAGCGTTACCGAGACGACCGATCCGTCCTTGCCGTTGATCGCCTTGACCCCGCAGGATAGCCGGATGTCGACCCCATGCGTGCGGTGTTCATCTTCGTAAAAGCGCGACAGGGTCTCGCCCGCCACCCGGGCCAGCACGCGGTTCTGGGTCTCTACCAGAGTCACCGCGCAATCCAGCTTCCTCAGCACCGCCGCCGCTTCCAGTCCGATATAGCCGCCACCAATCACCACCGCCCCGCTGGCCCCTGCATCAAGCGCAGCCCGCATCGCATCGGCATCGCTCTTGTCGCGGACATAGAACACTCCCTTCAGCCCTGCACCCGGACACGACAGGCGCCTGGGATCGCCGCCAGCGGCCCAGATCAGCTTGCGATAGCCAATGCTTGACCCGTCGCTCAGCGTTACCCGGTGTGCGCCTTCATCAATCGCGGTGACCGCTACGCCCAGTTTCAATTCCACGCTCTTGTCCGCCCAGAAGCTTTCGGGCCGGATCAACATCCGTTCATAGGGTTTGTCCCCGGCGAGATATTCCTTTGACAAAGGGGGGCGTTCATAAGGCGGTGCGGTGTCGCGTCCAATCATCACGATCCGCCCTTCGGCTCCGCGTTGACGCAGGGCGATTGCCGCCTGCGCCCCGCCATGCCCCGTGCCGACAATCACGATATCCGCGCTCTCGCTCGGTTCGCTCATTTTTGTGTTCTCCAGACCCTTTACGTGACGGGTCGCGGCAAAAACCGCGCGCGTCAAGCGGCCTTACCGTTCCAGCAGATTGCGCGCCTGGCTCGCAATCTGTGCAAGAACCGCGGGCGAGATAGGCTGATGCGCCTGCGCGCGTGCGATCACGGTGCGGAATTGTTCAACCCCGCCTGCGTTGCGCGCGCTCCATTCGGCGACTGCGTCAAGCGGGTGCCCTCGGCTTGCCGCATCGACCAACAGCCGCCCGAGAAAATCAAGCCGCATCTGTTGAAAATCGCGTGCCAGCCCGCTCACCAGCAAACGCTCCCAGACATCAGAGGGTGACATGTAGGCCGACGTGCCCTGCGCCCAGTCCAGCCCGATACGCTCGCCAATATCGGTAAAGGCGGCGGTGAGACGAGTGGGCTCGATACCGGCCTTGAGCGCGAGCCTTGCAAGGCCGACAGCGCCATCGAGGTCGAACAGGTTGGCGACCTGCGCCGCGAGCGTATCGGGTGCGCCCTGTTCGATCAGGCTGGTGTGGAGCGCCCCGGCGCGCTTGCGGGTTTCCGAGCTTATGAGGTCCGCACGAGCATCCTTGAGCGCGTCAACGCCGGCGCGCAGATCCACGATCAGCGCGCTCGCGTCCACCTGGCCAGCGCAGCTGCGCAGCACGTCAGACATGAGGTTGCCCACCGCCGCAGCGAGCCGGTCAAACAGGGCCAGACGGGCGGCCTCGGGCATGGCTTCGCTATCCAGCTTGTCCCATAGCGGTTTAAGATCAAACAGGCGTTCAACCACGATAAAGGCGGCGGCGACCTGCGCCAGCGCTACGCCCTCCTCCTCAGCAAGTTCAAAGGAGTGAACGAGGCCCAGCCGATTGACGATCCGGTTAGCAAGATCGGTCGCAATGAGTTCGCGCCGCAGCCGGTGTTCGCGCAGGTGACGGGGGAAGCGTTCCTGCATTGGCCGGGGAAACAGCGCGATCAGATTGCTTTCCAGCTGCGGGTCTTCGGGCAGGTCGCTCTCCTCGATCGCGTCCTGCAGCACCAGCTTGGCCGATGACAGCAGCACGGCGAGTTCGGGCCGGACGAGCCCAACGCCCTCGGCCGCGCGGCGCGTGAAGGTTTCCGCATCGGCGAGACCCTCGTTCTGGCGGTCAAGCGCGCCGGTTTCCTCCAGCCGCTCGATCAGGCGGACCAAGCTTGGCACGGCCGCAGGACCCGCCGCCTCAGCCACCGACAGCGCGAGCGCTTGCAGGCGGTTGTCTTCAAGAACGATGTCCGCGACCTCATCGGTCATCTCTTCAAGCAGCGCGTTGCGCGCCTCGGCGTCGAT
>JBCBKF010000295.1:0-2652 GCA_038522255.1 Pseudomonadota bacterium | reverse complement strand
CCTGGCTGCCGGGAAGGAACGCGACAGCGCCGTCGAGATCGACGGTAAAGCCACCCTTGACGCGGCCGAAGATGCGCCCCTCGACGCGCTTGCCTTCGCCAAATTCGTTTTCGAGCTTGTCCCAGGCTGCTTCGCGGCGCGCGCGGTCGCGGCTGAGCATCGCTTCGCCATCGGCGTTTTCGACCCGGTCGACATAGACTTCGACTTCATCACCGACCGACAGGCCGTGATCGTCTTCGCCGCGAGAAAATTCCTTGAGGTTGACGCGGCCTTCGCTCTTGAGGCCGACATCGATAACGGCGTGTCCCGCTTCGATTGCGGTGATGGTGCCCATGACGACGCGGCCTTCAAAGCCACCTTCGCCGGCGCCGCCGAGTTGTTCGTTAAGAAGCGCTTCGAAATCGTCGCGCGTCGGATTTGGTGCAGTTGCCATAAGGTTTGGCGTATCCTGTTGGTTCGTTTTGCTACCGGCCACCGGTTTTTCCGGGGTCTTTCTCCGTCACCGGCGCACCATTGCGGCGGCATACGGGGCAAGAGGCCGACGTCTCTACAGGGCCGGATGCCGCTGCAGAGGTTCTGTCCATCCGTTGATCACAAGAACGGTCGGGCGCGTAGGCGAAGAGGGCTATAAAAGCAAGGACAATCGGGCCGCAGCCCCGCGTATCAGGAACTAAGCTTTAAGCGCTTGCTCTACCGCCTCGAGAACGGTTTCAAATGCCTGATCCTTGTCAAAGCTGGTCGTATCAATCACCAACGCATCGGGCGCGGCCTTCAGCGGGGCATCGGCGCGCTGGATGTCGCGTGCATCGCGGGCCACGATATCCCTCTCGATCTCGTCCAGCGGGATTTCCATTTCGCGCCCATCATTTCTGGTAGTCATCTCCAGCCAGCGACGCCGTGCACGCTCGTGAACGCTGGCGGTGATAAACAGCTTCACATCGGCATCAGGCGCGATCACGGTGCCGATATCGCGGCCATCCAGCACGGCACCGCCCGGCTGTAATGCAAAGGCGCGCTGGCGCTTGAACAGGGCCTCGCGCACGTCGGGGTGGACCGAGATCCGGCTCGCAAGCGAACCCACCTCTTCGGACCGCAAGACGCTTTCCTCCAGCAGGGTGTCGGGAAAGGCGCATGCGGCCAGCGCATCAGCCTCGTTGTCTGGTTCCCCCTCATTGATCGCCACCTGGCGCCCGACCGCGCGGTAGAGCAGGCCTGTGTCGAGATGCGGGACGCCGAAATGCTCTGCAAGGCGGCGCGCAATCGTGCCTTTGCCCGAAGCGGTGGGTCCATCAACTGCGATGATCATGAAAATATGTCCCTTGCTTTTCCTGGCGTGAGCGCGCGGCGCTCTTGTGCGCGCCAGCGCAGGTGGAGCCAGACCAGGCCGCCCGCAGCGACCGCCAGGTTGATGGCAAACTGAAGCAGGTTGAGCGCGCCACGGTTCCAGAACAGCACCGATCCTGTGGCGAAACCGAGTAGAATCAGTGCGGCCAGCGCGCGGCGAAGGATGGCGCGCGAGGTCATGACGCGCGGTTCGCTTCGATCAACGTTCCATCCCCTGACGCACAGGCGCCTGCCAGCAGGGTCATAAAGGTTGGAAAACTCGTCGCGATGGGCGCGGTGCTGTCAACTTGTACGCCGTCTTGGCTGACAAGCCCGGCGACCGCCATAGCCATGGCGACGCGATGATCGAGCTGTGTCGCCACATGCGTGCCCGCTGGTGTCCCGCCCAGAGGCTCCCCGCCGGTTCCGGTAATTTCGAGCCCGTCCTCGTGCTCAATCACGAGCGCGCCCGAATTGGTGAGCGCCTGCGCCATGACGGCCAGGCGGTCGCTTTCCTTTACGCGCAGTTCGTCGAGCCCGCTGGTACGCGTGATGCCCTCAGCCAGCGCGGCGGCCACGAACAGGACGGGGAACTCGTCAATCATGCTGGGGGCAAGGGCAGGGTCGACCTCGATACCCGTCAGCGCCGAATGCCGCACGCGCAAGTCTGCCACCGGCTCCCCGCCCACCTGTCGGCGGTCCAATTCCTCGACCGAACCGCCCATCTGCCGCAGCACCGTGATGATCCCGGCGCGCGTTTCGTTGAGCCCGACGTTCTCAATCAACAGATCGCTCCCCGGTACGATCAGCGCAGCGACGATGAAGAAAGCTGCGGATGAAGGATCGCCCGGAACGGTCACATCGCATGGCGTCAGGTCAGCTTCGCCGCTCACGCTGATGATGCGCGCTTGATCGTCGGCCTGCTCGATCAGCACGTCAACGCCGAATCCTTTCAGCATGCGCTCGGTGTGGTCGCGTGTCGCCACAGGCTCGATAACGGTGGTGACGCCCGGCGTGTTGAGCGCGGCGAGCAAAACCGCACTTTTAACCTGCGCGCTGGCGACCGGCAGGCGGTAGGTGATCGGCACTGGCGGCTCTGCGCCGCGCATCATGCAAGGCAGAGTGCCGCCCGCCGACGCTTCAAATGCGGCACCCATTTCCGACAAGGGCGCGATCACGCGTTTCATCGGGCGGCCCGAAAGGCTCGCATCACCGACAAAGGTCGCTTTGAGCGGATGGCTTGCAAGCAAGCCCATCAAAAGCCGCGTCGATGTACCCGAATTGCCCATGTCGAGTGCCTGGCGAGGCTCTAGCAAGCCGCCGACGCCG
>JBCBKF010000294.1:0-2666 GCA_038522255.1 Pseudomonadota bacterium | reverse complement strand
GACGAATGCCAAGGGTTGAGACAACCGAGCGCCATTCCTCCTGCGCGGTCGTCACATCGCGGGTCAGCGCCATGCGCAAAGCCGCCTCCAGCAAGCGCGCGGTGTTTTCCGATCGCTCAAGATAGCGGAACATCCAGAAAACGGAATTGGCGGTACGTCCAAGCATGTTTCTTCGCGCCTAGTCCTTCAACACCCAGGTGTCTTTGGTGCCGCCGCCCTGGCTCGAATTGACCACCAGGGATCCTTTCTTGAGCGCGACGCGAGTGAGGCCGCCAGGCGTAATGTCAATTCCATTGGGCGAGACCAGCACGAACGGGCGCAGATCAACATGGCGCGGCGCCAAACCCTTCTTGGTATAGATCGGACAGGTCGAAAGTGAGAGCGTTGGCTGCGCGATATAGTTTTCCGGATGCGCTTCAAGCTTTGCGCGAAACTCGCGAATTTCCTTTTTGGTCGCGGTGGGGCCGATCAACATGCCGTAGCCGCCCGACCCATGCACTTCCTTGACGACCAGTTCAGCAAGATTGTCGAGCACATAGGCGAGGCTGTCAGCATCGGCGCAGCGCCACGTCTGGACGTTGGGCAAAAGCGGTTTCTCGCCCGTATAGAATTCGACGATCTCGGGCATGAAGGAATAGATCGCCTTGTCATCGCAAATCCCGGTTCCCGGCGCGTTGGCGATTGTGACGCCGCCCGCGCGATAGACATCCATGATCCCCGGCACGCCCAGGACGCTGTCTGGGTTGAAGGTGAGCGGATCGAGGAACTCATCATCCACCCGGCGATAGATCACATCGATCGGCTTGTAACCGCGCGTGGTGCGCATCTGGACCCGGCCATTGACGACGCGCAGGTCAGGCCCTTCTACCAGTTCAGCGCCCATCTGGTCGGCTAGGAAGGCGTGTTCGAAATAGGCCGCGTTGTAGATGCCTGGCGTCAGCACCGCGACGGTCGGCTTGTCCGAACATGCCGGCGGCGCGCACGAGGCAAGGCTGCGGGCAAGCCGCCGGGGATAATTGGAGACACTTTCAACCGGCACCCGGCCAAACAGGTCTGGGAACATCGCCATCATCGTCTCGCGGTTCTCCAGCATGTAGGAGACGCCCGACGGCGTGCGCGCGTTGTCCTCAAGGACAAAAAATTCATCGGACCCCGTGCGCACCAGATCAATCCCGACGATATGAGTGTAGATCCCGCCCGGTGGAGTAAAGCCCACCATATGCGGCAGCCATGCATCGTTCTGGCGAAACAGCCGTTCGGGCACGCGGCCCGCGCGGATGATCTCCTGGCGGTGATACAGATCGTAAAGGAAAGAATTGAGCGCGCGCACACGCTGTTCGATCCCGCGCGTCAGCTTGCGCCATTCGGCTGCGGTGATGATGCGCGGCACCATGTCAAACGGGATCAGGCGCTCTTCGGCCTCGTCTTCTCCGTAGACGTTGAAGGTGATCCCGGTGCGCCGGAAACTATCATCCGCCTCGGCGCTTTTGCGTCTTAAGGATGCCGCATCCTGCTCGCCCAGCCAGCCATGGTAATCAGCGTAAGCCGCGCGCACATTGCCACCGGCATCCGTCATCTCGTCAAAGTTGACAGGAGCGCTTTCACCGCTGGCGGTACCGCTCTGGTTTTCGGGGCTCGCGCCCGATCCCTGCGTTTGTTGCATAAGGATGGACACTAACAGCGCGCTGGCAAAAGAAAAGGCCACATCCGCGCCAATTGCGGACCGCGCGGCCTTCTAAAGTGAAAAGTCGAGCCCTCAGCAATCACCAAGGCGTGTTTGCACGACCCGCATCGTCATCGCGCCTTCACCGCCGCCCATATTACCGGTGACGTTCATGGTGACATCCGAATTGGTCTTGGTGCCAGTGCCGTTCATCACCATGGTCATGGGGCCATTGGGGCCTTTGCAGATCATTTTGGCATCGATCACACCGCCAGTCGCGTTGAAGCGCTCATAGGTACACTCGCCGTCCTGCGTGCGTGCGAGGGCTGCTTTGTACCCTTCCTCAACCTCTTCAGCCGTCAGGCAAATCGTTGTGGAACGCGACATGCGCTTCTTGATCATTCCCAGCATTTGCTTGGGAAGGCCGGGAATGTCAGCATCAATCAGCGTCAGGTCCGAGGCATATTTACCGGGCTGCGGCTTCATGCTCTCATCCACCGTCTGCGCCGCGACGGCCACGCTCATAATGCCCGCCAGGCCCGCTGCACCATAAAGCCAAACCTTCATCACCCTATCCTCCCCAAAAAGCTCTGATTCGACCCGCTTACGGACCGCATCCCGCATGCTAAGACGCGCATCGCCACTTCACAACCGTCAAGCACGCTCTCATATCACCGCGTATGGCAGAACTCATTATCCGACGCGGGCTGGATGAGCCCGAAACCGGCGAGGAATTCACTCCGCACCGCCCCGCGCGGCCTGAAAAATCGATGCCGGGCAAAAGGTTTGAGATTGTCTCGGACTATGAGCCCGCGGGCGATCAGCCGACCGCGATTGCCGAACTGGTTCAAGGCGTGCGCGAGGAGGAGCAAACGCAGACGCTGCTGGGCGTCACGGGTTCGGGCAAGACCTTCACCATGGCCAAGGTGATCGAGGAATTGCAGCGCCCTGCCCTGATCCTTGCCCCCAACAAGATCCTCGCTGCGCAATTGTATGGCGAGAT
>JBCBKF010000293.1:0-2670 GCA_038522255.1 Pseudomonadota bacterium | reverse complement strand
CGGCCCATTTGCCCAGATCGTTTTCAAGCTGCGGGATCATGCCGGTCGGCTGGCTTGCGCCGGTGAAGCCAGGCGTAAGCGCGAAGGGATTGGTGAGCGTTGCGATAATTGAGGGGTTCTTCGCGGCTGCTTTCATCGTTGCGCCAAGGCTTGCCGCGGTGCCGCCTGAGAACGTGCCAGCCATCGCCCGCACTCGTCCGCGAATGCGCGAGGAAGCCGCGCCAAAGCGCTCCTTGGCGGCCTTTTGCGTCATCATCACACCGAGATCGAAGGGGATCGAATCAAACCCGCTTGAAAAGCAGATGCGCGCCCCGCTCGCCTTGGCGGCTTCGTGATGCTCATCGATCTTGTCTTTCATCCAGGCGGGCTCGCCGCACAGATCGGCATAGTCCGTGCCGGTTTTGACGCAGGCTGCGAGCAGTTTGTCGCCATAGAGCTGATACGGCCCCACCGTGGTGAGCACGACTTTTGTGCGCGCGCACATCGCTTCCAGATCCGCTTCATCATCAGCATTGGCGACGACAAGCGGCGTATCTGCCGGAGCATCGATCTCATCGCGCACGGCTTCAAGCTTCTCCTGGCTGCGGCCGGCCATGGCCCATTTGGGCGCATTGTCCGAAGAGCCATAGTGATTGCTCAGATATTCCGCGACCAGGCGCCCGGTGTATCCGGTGGCGCCATAGACGATGATGTCAAATTCGGTGTCTGCCATGTTGGTCTCCTCTCACCCGTCCTTTGCCCGCCGCCATGCGCGCAGGCCGGGCGAGAGTCAAAGGCGAGTTTCGCGCACGGCCAAAGCCTCGGTTCGTCGCACGTAGAGAACGTGTGACACACCTGGCACACTGTCCAAGCGCAAAAAACCGCTCGATCACACAGGCGCGGTTTGATCGACGGATGCGATCAAGGAATCCTCGGTTGCAGGCAGGGTGCAAGGCCATCGCGCCCTTGTGGCAGGAGCGAGCCGAGTAGGAAAATCGCGCGATGTCGGAACTGGACAATCCTCAATCCGACAAAACGACTATTAGGGTCGCGAGGGAAGAGGAGGGGAAAATGCCAAAAACTGCTAAAGCGCCCGTGTCCATAGTGGCGGCTCTCGTGCTGTTTGCCGGTTGCGACGATCAAATTCAGGCTGACTCGATTGAAGTCCAAAGGGCGCAGCTAATCGTTTCGGTTACCGATCAGGATCAGCAGGAATCAACCGCGCTAAACAAGCTGGCAATTGCCGTTTGCCCTGAAGGGTACACGGTGGTCGGTGGCGGTTATCAATTGACCTATGACGAGTTTCGCATCCCTGCAGATAGCATCTTGGTAACTGGCAACGCTCCAACCCGTGCCGGCATCGAAGAGGGTCCGCCAAACGCCTGGCGTGTCGGCGCGTTTCAGCCTGCCAATGGCGGCATACCATGGGCGCTCACCGCTTATGCACAGTGCTACAGATGGCGCCCAACCGGAGTTGCTCAGGTGCCGGACATCGAATTCCCAAGCGGCGAGATCGCGGTACCCGAACGCTGAAGGGGTTTTCAAAGGGGCGCTGTCTTGGAGCGCCTAAACCTATTGGTCCGCACTCCGTCGATAGAGCGCCCCTGCGATCATTGCGCGCTTGATGATGGCTTTTCGGCTAGGCCCAGCTGTTCTTCGAGGAACTCGGCTTGCTTGCGGAAGTAGAACAGCCGGTTGGAAAGCTTGCGCCAGCCATGGCCTTCATCGGGCATGCGGATGAAGGGCGCGGGCACACCGTTGGCGCGCAGCGTCTTCACCATCACCTCGGTCTCATAAATGTCGATCCGCGGATCCAGCACGCCGTGCGAATAGAGCACCGGAACGGTGATCTGATCGGCTTTGCGGATCGGCGAATTGACCCTGTAAAACTCGCGCCAGCGCTCCTCGGTGATGTCGCCAAATTCGATCCGGTCCGCCGCTTTCAACGCGGGCGAGGCAATCTCAAGCCCGGTGATCCAGTCCGCCACGCCAAACAGCGAGACGCCAGCGGCAAACTCCCCGGGATATTCGGCCAGTACGGCGTTCACGACATAGCCGCCATAAGAGCCGCCCATGACAGCCGCGCGATCGCCATCGATCAGTCCATCAGCAGCAAGGCCGGCTTTCAGATCAACCAGATCGCGCACCGAATCGAGCCGGTTTTCGCGGTCATCCAGCTGTTCATAGGTCCGCCCGAGCCCGGTTGAGCCGCGCACATTGCTTTCAAACACAGCAACGCCGCGCCCGACATGATATTGCGCAATGGCATCAAAAGTCGCCTGCGATTGGGCCGAGGGCCCTCCGTGGACCGAAAACACGACCGGCGGCGCGTCCTCGCCAGTGCCAGCGCCTTCGGGCAGATAGAGCAGCCCTTGCAGCTCCACCCCATCGCGCGCGGGATAGCGCACCACTTGCGGGCGAACCAGGCGATCAGGATCAAGCCCGGCAAGGTTGGAGGCGAAGATCTTCTGTGCAGTGCCCTTGACCGGATTGGTCATCCACAGCTCGCCGGGCGTCTGCCAGCCATTGACGCGGATCAGCAGATCGCCCGCTTCGCCTTCGCAATCGAGCGAATAATTGCCTTCCGGCATTTCAGGCATCGGGATCGCGCGCTTGGCGACCGTGTCATAGCCCAGAAGCGTGTCAAACCCATCCTTGTTCTGCGTGTAATAGAGGTAGGAGCCGCCTTCG
>JBCBKF010000292.1:0-2708 GCA_038522255.1 Pseudomonadota bacterium | reverse complement strand
CAGCGCGCGGCCATTGGGCAGCAGGCTTTTAGACAGCCGCACGCCCAGAAGACCCAGCGCCAGCCCCGCGCCGGTTGCAGCGAGGATCGCGATGAGGTTTTGCCAGATATAGATCATGAAGCGGGGACACGCTTGGGTTAGGATTAGGAGCAGGTTGGCGACCGGGCGCCGCAGCGCGGCCGCGCACCCTTCTCTTTTACCAATGCGCCAAACCCGTCAAAGTGCCTTAAGTCGGCAAATGCGAGCGCAACAGGGCGAGCTTTTCCCTTCCCAATCACCGCAAAGAGCGTCTGCTGTCGATCAAAAGAGCGCACGCTGTCCCTATCAGAAATGCATGGGTGTCAAAAATGCAGGTGTGCCTCGTTCGCGTCTGCGTTCTCGGCCCACGTCGTAGGATGAGGCGCTTAGGCGTGAAAGAGCCTTCTGTGTTACTCAACCGGCAGCTTGACTTCGCCGCCATACAGGGTCTGCGTGGCGAGATCGGCACCTGATTGCTCCGCCCATGGTCCGGCACGGTTGGTGTGTGCGTGGAACTTTGGAAAGTCTGACGATGATACATCGAGACGGAGCCGTGATCCGGCCTGCATACGCCAGGCAATCGGCCAGAAATCGAAGCGCAACGACACGCGATCCCCCGGTTGATAACTCAGCGGGGCTTGCGCGCCGTTGCGGTAAGCCAGTGAAGTGATGCTGTCGCGGATATTGAACGCCCGGCCATCCGGGAAGACCTCAACAAGCTTTGCCGTAAACGCCGTATCGGGCGCCGTTGACGCAATGTCGAGTGTTAGCTCGATATTGCCCGATATGAGCATCGGCGCCTCCAATTGCGCGGTCTGGAAAGTCAGAACATCATCGCGTTCGCATAAACCTGCCTGGTCCACATTGGCAGGCTTTGCGCCCTCAAAACCCGGAAATGTGAACGCCAGCATGCCAGCCCCCCCGCGGGTCGGCACCGGGTCGTCCGGGTTATAGATGAACTCAGCCTCGCCATTGCCCGGTGTCGCAGACAATCGTCCCTCCTCGCAACTGTTTGCCGCCGCAAGGTTCGACAGGAAGAAGCTCTTGTATGTGGTCTTGGAGGGCCAGACTGTGTGGTCCTGCCAGCCAGCATCCTTGCCGATGACATAAATCGAAATGCCTGTTTCAGGCTTTGGCCCGATCCCTTTCAGGTGATAGTCAAGCCAAGGCAACATTTCGCGCCAGTAAAAGCGTCCATCGCCAACATCCTCGCTCACGAGCTCGCTGATCTCTCCGTTGTGGACCCAGGGGCCAATAACGTAGCGACTTGACGATTGGGTCGCGAGCCTTTGCCAGTCTTCGAATTGGGGTCCGAAAAAGACGTCGTACCAGCCGCCAACCATTAGAACGGGGATGTCGGTGTTTTGTGGCACCTGGCGCATTTTTACCCGGTCTTCGGCTTGCCAGAATGGGTCTGCTGGCGCCGCTGCATTCAGCATATCCGTGTACCAGGGCATCGACAGGCCGAATACATCCGTGTCGACCTGGCTGTGCGGGCGATAGCGGGCGGCTTGTCGATATTCTTCGGCAGCATTGTCGGTGTCGCTGCCGGGTCCGCGCATCATGCTTGTCCAGGCCGTAAAGGTTTC
Source organism: Pseudomonadota bacterium (assembly GCA_038522255.1). GTDB lineage: Bacteria > Pseudomonadota > Alphaproteobacteria > Sphingomonadales > Sphingomonadaceae > Erythrobacter. The sequence continues at coordinate 1,101 of JBCBKF010000292.1, read as the reverse complement.
GTGCCGAAACAGCCCATCTTGATACATGACCGTGCGATTGTCGGTTGCATACATCGCCGGTACGATGGTTTTCAGCTCCGGGGGCGCGTCTCCCGCGAGTGCGGCATATTGGACAGAGGCAAGGTAGGATGACCCTACCATCGCCAGATTGCCGTCCTGGAAGTCCTGCCTTGCGAGCCATTTCAGCGTGTCCGCGCCGTCCGAAATTTCGCTTGTTGCCGGGTCCCACTCGCCTTGCGAGCGGCCCCGTCCGCGCGTGTCCTGAAAGACGCACGCATAGCCATATCTCACGAATAAGCCGCACACCAGATCCTGCATCACCCATCGTGCCTGCGCGTAGGGATTGCGGATCAAGACAGCGGGGAACGGGCCCTCGCCTCCTGGCATCTGAACCGTTGTGTAGAGTTCGACGCCGTCCAACATCGGCACCATTGCGTCGAAATCGTCGCCTGCGCTGTGAGTGAAGGACGGCATGTCGCTGCGCATTCGGAGCAGTTCATGCCGCCAGAGAAAAGCGAAAAGGCCGAGCGCGATGATCCCCGCTACTACGTAAAGACCGCGTTTCAACCATTTCATGGCTTTTGTCCCTCTTCCCAGTCCCCCCGGTTAAGGTGTCGCACGCCCTTTTTAATCCCTCAAGACCCAATGATCTTTCGGGGTATCAAGCTTACTCGCCGCCGATCAGCGTGATCTGCGTCTGCCGCCCGTCGAGATACCGCACAGTCTCGCCATCGAAATAAGCGTCCTCCTCGGTGCGAAAGTCGACGCGTTGCCCGCCCCATTCGGGAACGTTTGCATAGCTGGTAAGCTCGATCGCCCACACTGTATTTGCGCGCAACTTGTCTTGCCCGCGCGGATCGGGCTCCTGGTTGTCCCAAAAGCCAATCGAAGGGCCCGCGCCATGCCCGTGCGAGCCCAGCGGATGGGTGTAGATCGACGGGTCCAGCCCCTGTGCTATGGCCTCTTCGCGCGCTTTCGCCAGCACTTGGTTGCCCGACAGACCAACCTTGAAGTTCGCGGTCAGTATGTCCTGCACCCGGTTGGAATTGGTCAGCCCCGCCTGCAGCCCGGCTGGCACTTCGTGCTCACTGGGCTTTAGGA
>JBCBKF010000291.1:0-2709 GCA_038522255.1 Pseudomonadota bacterium | reverse complement strand
GGTATCTCCGACAAAATTGCGCCATGGTTCCATATTCGCGGCCCGGGCGGATGATTGAGAGGGCGGAAAAGGCCGCCCAGCGACCGGCATATCCAACGAACAGGATCGCGTCATAAGCCAGCAGCGAAATTGCGCCGCGATCGCGCCGGAAAAATGCACGGGGGCCCTTAAAAACGGTTCCTACGACTTCCATCGAGGGCTGTTTTGAAAAGCTGCGACCGTGATGATGCGTGATTGTCTGACGGCCCGAAAACACCACGCGATACCCCGCCTCGGCAACGCGGCGGCACAAATCCATATCCTCTCCGAACATGAAGAAGTCCGGCGCGAAGATCTGATCGCCGACGACGCTGCGGCGAAACAAAAGCGATGCTCCGGATACCCATTGGATGTCGCGCAGATCGCTAGTGTCCTGCGTGATATAGACTGGCTCGGGGCGCAGGGCCTGTGGCAGGAGGCGGCCAATGAACATGTAGTTGCAAAGCAGGTTGTAGAGCGTTGGGAATGCCCCTCCTGCTGCGCGCTGAAAGCTGCCATCGCTGTTGAGCAAGCGCGAACCAAGCACGCCGATGCGTTCATCAGCCTTGATCGTCGCCAGCATCGTATCGATCGCATTGTCGTGCACCACCGTATCGGGGTTCAGCAACAGCACAAATGGCGCATCTGTCGCTTCGTAGCCAAGCTGGCACCCGGGGGCGAAGCCGATATTGTCGCCCGCCTCGATGACGCGCACCCACGGGAATTTGTCGCGCAGCATTTCGACGCTGCCATCCGCAGAGGCATTGTCCACCACGATGGTCTCAAAAACGCCGGGAGAAAGCTGCGTGCGCTCCTTCACCGCTTCTAGGCAGTCTGCAAGCAGATCGCGAACGTTCCAATTGACGATGATGATGGCCAGTTCCGCCACGATCAGACAGCTCCGGCTACAGATTGATAGAGTGCCAGATAAGGCTGGCGCAAAGCCTCCCAGGCATAGGTCCGATGCGCGTAATCCGTTGCCGTATAGGCGGGCAAGACTTCGGGGTTTTGAGCGAGCTCGGTTATCTTGCTCGACAGCGCGCCGGGCTCCATCATGTCGATCTGACATTTTGGCCCTGGGATAAGCCACCGGAAATGGGCATCGTTATGCGTCAGGATCGGCAGACCGCAAATCGCAGCTTCGACGATTGACAACCCGAAGGCCTCAAACCCGGCGGTGTGGACAAAAAGATCGGCCATCTTGAAAAGTTCGGCAACCTTGGCGCTTTCGACATGGGTAATCTTGACCCTCTCGCCCAGTGTCACGCGAGCCAAATCGGGAAGATCCGGATCGCCGTGATCCAGGCTGCCATCGATCCAGAGCAGGGGACCTTCGGGCACTTTGGAGAATTCATCAATGAGGTAATGCGTGCGCTTGTGGCCGCGATTGAGAGCAGCGATAGACAGCACCACGAACTGATCTTGCGCGATGCCGTATCTCTCACGCAGCGCCGCCTTGCTCTCTTTGGTGGTAAACTTGGCGGTGCGCACGCCGCACGGGATCGTGGTCATGGACGCTTCGCAGTGGCCATGCCTGGCCGCATCGGCGAAAGTCGCCGCACTGATCTGATGGATGTGATCGGCAGGCGGATAATCTTCGGGAGGCATTGCCGTGCCCTCTGTGTAAAGAAGCCTGAATTTCGCGCCCGTCACCCGGCGCAGATGAAACAGGATGCGTGCCAGAGGCGGGTCGATCGCGTGAACCACATCGAACTTGCCGGCGATCAGCGATGGCAGAACCGACAGCGCAAAGGTAAGGCACTCGATGTGCATTGGCGTTCTGCCAATGAGCTTGTGCAAAGGCACATATCGCAGGAAGGCGCCTCCTCGGGCGAGAAACGCCACCCGTTTCTCCCGTTCGGACTGCGGGCCTCCCCCCTTGAACAAGACCACCTCGCAATGCCCGCTTACCTCGTCAAACAGATCGCGAAACAGCCGCTCAAAGCCCCGCTGGACGAGGCCGACACCGGGGCACAATATCGCGACCTTGAGAGGTCTGTTCACGCTGGCGCTCATGTGGCAGCCGCCCGCATTGCAAGGACGTTCTTGAGTGCAGTCAGGCGCTGCGGTGTTGCAAGGCCAAGCAGGCTTGCAAAAGTCATCGTCAATGCAGGGCAAAGCACAAAACCGACGATCCCGTTCCCCAGGCGCAGCTGGGTGCACACGAAGGCAGCCAGCGTCAGCGCCGCAGCAAAGCGGACCGGCACCGTCCAGTCGAACGATGCTTTTGCCGCGCGGGTGGCGTAGGCCCAGGTTGCAAGGGTGCTGATCACCAACTCCACACCTAGATACCCAAGTGCCGCACCGACGAGGCCATAGGCCGGAACAAAAGCGACGAGGACGATCAATTGCGTGGCCAAAGCTGCAACCGCCAGCCACAAAGCTGTTCCCTGGTGGTCCGATATCACGATCAACGGCGACATGACGGCATTGAGTGCGCGCAGGAAAACCACCGCAGAGAAAATCTGCAGAAGAAACGCGTAGTCGCGAAACGCCGAACCAAAGAGCCCCATCAGCATCTCTGCTCCACCGAATGCTGCGGCCGCCATGCCCGTTGCCATGAAGGTCGCGACGTAAATGACGGCATTCTGGCTGGATACAAACTGCAAAGGGTCTTTGCTCCACCTCGCTGAAAGAAGTGGGAAGAATGCCTGCGCCGTCGCTTGAGCCACCATGATGGTGGGCGCGACC
>JBCBKF010000290.1:0-2715 GCA_038522255.1 Pseudomonadota bacterium | reverse complement strand
CCCGCATCATCGCGGAAACCGGCGCTGGCCAGCATGGCGTCGCCACCGCGACCGTTTGCGCGCGCTTTGGCTTGCCTTGCGTGATCTACATGGGCGCAGAGGATGTCGCGCGCCAATCGCCCAACGTCTTTCGCATGAAGCTCTTGGGCGCCGAAGTCGTCCCCGTCACAAGTGGCGGCGCAACGCTCAAGGACGCGATGAACGAGGGGCTGCGCGATTGGGTCGCGAACGTGCATGACACGTTCTACATCATTGGCACCGCCGCCGGCCCGCACCCCTACCCCGAAATGGTGCGCAATTTCCAAAGCGTGATCGGCACCGAAGCGCGCGCCCAGATGCTGGCGCGCACTGGAAAGCTGCCCGACTTGCTGGTCGCCTGCATTGGCGGCGGATCGAACGCGCTGGGGCTGTTCCACCCGTTCTTGGACGACAGTGACGTGGCGATGCTGGGCGTTGAAGCAGGCGGCCACGGTCTTGATGGCGACGAACACGCCGCAAGTCTATTGGGCGGCGCGCCGGGCGTGCTCCACGGCAACAAGACTTACCTGCTGCAAGACGAAGACGGCCAGATCACCGAAGGCCACTCGATCAGCGCCGGCCTCGACTACCCCGGTATCGGCCCCGAGCACGCATGGCTGAAAGAAAGCGGGCGCGTCGAATACACCGCCGTCACCGACGATCAGGCGCTGGAAGGATTTCAGCTCTTGTGCAGCACTGAGGGGATCATTCCGGCGCTCGAACCCAGCCACGCGCTCCATGCCGTAGTCGAACGCGCGCAGGAGATGGATCAGGACCAGATCGTGCTGATGAACCTGTGCGGCCGGGGCGATAAGGACATCTTCACCGTCGCTGAAAAGCTTGGGGTCGAGATGTGATTGTAAGCTGGAGGGCTCCGGCGATCCTCTCGCTACTCTTCGCGCTAGTTGCCATTTTGGCCATCCTGGGCACACAAGAATGTGTCCGAGGCGTAGTTCTGATGGGTATTCCAGGCACTCACTACGAGTGTAGCTTTGGCGTGAATCGCGCCATATACCGATTTGCCTTGGCTGTGGCGGTACCCCTTGCGATCTCGTTTGGTGCAATCGCCGTTTGGAAAAAGATGAACGAAAACGAATGACCCGCCTCCAATCCGCCTTTTCCAAAACCCACGCAGCCTTCGTCGCCTTCATTACCGCGGGCGATGGTGACACCGCCGCGAACCTCGACGCACTCGTCGAAGGGGGCGCTGATGTGATCGAGTTGGGCATGCCCTTCACTGATCCGATGGCCGATGGCCCCGCGATCCAGAGCGCCAATCTGCGCTCCCTTGCCAAGGGCACGACAACCGCCGATGTGCTCCAGATCGCTTACGAATTCCGCCAGCGCCATCCAGACACACCGCTCATCCTCATGGGCTACGCCAACCCGATGATCCGCCGGGGGCCGGATTGGTTCGCCAAGGCTGCCAAGAGCTCAGGCGTGGATGGCGTTATCTGCGTCGATATCCCGCCAGAGGAAGACGGCGAGCTTGGCCCCGCCCTACGCGCCGCTGGCATCGCTCCCATCCGCCTCGCCACCCCCACCACCGATGCAGCGCGCCTGCCACAAGTGCTCGATGGCTCAGACGGGTTTCTCTATTACGTATCGGTCGCCGGGATCACCGGGCTGCAACAGGCGACACAAGGATCGATCGAAGAGGCCGTCCAAGCGCTTAGAGCTGCGACCGACCTGCCCGTCGCGGTCGGTTTTGGCGTACGCACGCCTGAGCAGGCCGCCGCCATCGCGCGCGTCGCGGACGGCGTCGTCGTGGGCTCGGCTTTTGTCGATCTGGTCGGCGAATTTGGCGATGGCGCGCCATCTAGGCTAAAGGATCTGACGGCGAGCATGGTCGAAGCCATGCAGCACGCCGGGATCGAGGAAACGTCGCAATGAGCTGGTTTAACCGCGTCCGTAATTCGCTGGGATTTGGCGAGGAAAAAAAGAGCACCGAGAAGGATCTTTGGATCAAGTGCTCCAATTGCCACGAAATGCTGTTTGTGGCGGAATACGAAGACAATGGTCGCGTGTGCCCGCGTTGTGAGCACCATGGCCGCATTGGCGCCGACACGCGATTGGAAATGCTGCTTGACCCTGGTTTCGATCTGCTTGCGCAACCACAAGTCACCGAAGACCCGCTGAGGTTCAAGGACTCCAAAAAATACACGGATCGCCTCAAAGCCGCGCGCGCCGCCAACCCGCACGAGGACGCCTTCGTCGTGGGTTCTGGCGCGATTGAGGGGCGGGCGGCGGTGGTCGGTGTACAGGACTTTGGATTTATGGGCGGATCGATGGGGATGGCGGTCGGACTGGCCTTTTGCTCCGCCGCCGAACGCGCGCTGAGGCGAAATTGTGCGCTTGTCGTGGTCACCGCAGCCGGCGGCGCGCGCATGCAGGAAGGCATTTTAAGCCTCATGCAAATGCCCCGCGCGACCGTGATGACGAGGCGACTGAAGGCAGCTGGTCTGCCCTATATCGTGGTGCTGACCGACCCTACTACAGGCGGCGTCACGGCGAGCTACGCCATGCTGGGCGATGTCCAGATTGCAGAGCCGGGCGCGCTTATCGGCTTTGTGATCATGCTGGGGCTGATGTTCATCGGTTTGCATGTGGGTATCGCCATGCTGGCCACGGGCATTTTGGGCGCTTTGGTTTATTTCGGACCGCCTGTGCTCTTGTCCTTTGGCACAAATCTCTGGT
>JBCBKF010000289.1:0-2716 GCA_038522255.1 Pseudomonadota bacterium | reverse complement strand
GTCGCCATCCCTTCCCTGGACCCGGCCTCGCGATCCGTATTCCTGGCGAAGTGACCAAGGAACGCTGCGACATCCTGCGCAAGGCCGACGCAATCTACCTCGAAGAGATCCGCAGTGCCGGGCTCTACGATGCGATCTGGCAGGCCTTTGCCGTTCTCCTCCCGGTCAAGACCGTCGGCGTGATGGGCGACGCGCGCACCTATGACAGCGTTTGCGGCTTGCGCGCGGTGACCAGCACCGATGGCATGACGGCTGATATCTATCCCTTCGACGCCGCCTTCCTGACGCAAGTGGCCACGCGCATCGTCAATGAAGTGCAGGGGATCAACCGCGTGGTCTATGACTATACCAGCAAGCCGCCGGGCACGATTGAGTGGGAGTAAGCATCTTTGCGCAACCCTTGCCGCGCTCGGGCGTTCTATAAGAGAATCGACGCGATCCATCCAAAGGGGCCCCATCATGATCTCACGTCTTTGCGCCGCCGCCGCTCTTTTCCTCACCGCCGCCTGTTCGCAGGCGCCCGACGAGTCCGCGCCATTGGCGCAGGGGGCGTGGAGCGTCGACAGCGACGCCTCCAGCCTCTCCTATGTCAGCGTCAAATCCGGCGAGATTGCCGAGGCGAATCGGTTCTCCGGTTTCTCCGGCAGCGTCACCCCCGAAGGCACAGCGCGGGTCGAGATCGACCTCGCCACGATTGAGACCAAGGTCGATATCCGCAACGAACGCATGCGCGAAATTTTCTTCGAAGTGGCCGAATTTCCCAAGGCAACGGTGACCGCGCAGATCGATCCCGCCGCGTTCGATACGCTCAGCGTGGGCGAAAGCATGGTCCAGCCGCTCAAGGCGACGCTCACTGTCAAAGGCGTTGAAGCGCCGGTTGAGACCCAGGTATCCGTCACCCGCACCGATGAGGATGGCGTGCTGGTTACTTCTGTCGAGCCGGTGATTGTCTATGCTGACGCACTGGAACTGACGCAGGGTCTGGCGACCTTGCAGGAGCTTGCGGGCCTGCCTTCGATCACGCCCGCCGTACCGGTGAGCTTCTCTATCGCTTTCAAGCGCTGAGCGCGGCCATTGCGCGGCCTGCGCGGGTTCCCTGCCCCTATGGCGATAGCCCTGGCGATGGCGCTGATCGCATCGGCGTGCATGGCCGCGCCGGAAGGACCCGAGCCCCTTATCGGCGAACCCGATACCAGCTTTCTTGCCGCTCAGCCGGTCGAGATCGCGGGGTATGAGGGCGATGCGATGGAGCCTTTCCTGTCGCGCGACGGGGCTATCCTGTTCTTCAACAATCGCAACGATCCGGGCGAGCGGACCGATGTGCATTGGGCGCAGCGCGAGCTGCCGGACCGCTTCGTCTATCGCGGAACGGTTGAAGGGGCGGCGTTGCCGGGCGTGCTGGACGGGGTGCCCTCGATGAGCGCTGCCGGCGAATTCGTGTTCACTTCGCTACGCGGTGTGGATGACAAACGCACCATCTGGCGCGGCATTTTTGCCCAGGGTTCGCTCACCCAGCTAGGCCCTGTCGAAGGGGACGTGAACGCCGTGCGGCCCTTCTGGGTGAATATGGACAGCGAGATCAGCGCGGACGGGCAGACCCTCTACACCACGGACAGCCGCTTTGATCCCATCCGGGGGATGATCGTCGAGAGCAATCTCGTGATCGCGCAGCGCACCCCAACCGGTTTTGAGCGCGTCATGGACAGCGCGGCGCAATTGGCAAAGATCAATTCCAAGAAGATGGAATACGCCGCTGCGCTAACGCGCGACCTGAAGACGCTCTATTTCACGCGGGTCGACTTTGAAATCCTCGGGCAAGGGGGAGAAGTGGGATTTCAGACGCTGGTTTCGCGCCGCGCCAGCGTGACGCAGCCGTGGGGGGTGCCGCGGCCTGTGGCGAGCATTTCCGGTTACGCCGAAGCGCCAACGCTTTCGCCCGATGAATGCAGTCTCTACTTTCACAAGCGGGTCAGGGATCGCTTCGCCGTGTTTCGCACCACGAGGCGCGACTGCGGCGGCGAGGACTAGGGGGCATGCAGCTCGATCTGGGAGAAGACCCGCTCACCGAGACGCTGCGCCGCGCGCAAAGCGCTTTGATCGCCGACTTTGGCCGCATCATCCGCCCGCCTGAGAAGCGCCGCGACCCGGTCTGGGTGCTGGTCCATGGCGTGATCGGTGCGCAGACCAAGACAGCGGCTTCGAACGCGTCGACCGATGCGCTTTTGGCCGAGTTCGGGAGCTGGGAAACGGTGGCTGCGGTGCCAGTGGCCGACCTCGAAGCGCGCCTCCAGCGCCAGACCTTCCCCAGCGTCGCGGCCGAGCGGCTCAAGGCCTGCCTGAACGCGATCATCGAGGAGCGCGGCCGCGTCGATCTGCGGCATCTCTCGAACCTCGACACGGCGCAAGCGATGACATGGCTGGAGACGCTGCCAGGTGTAGCGCGCAAGAATTCCGCCGGAGTGATGAACGCCAGCACCTTTGAGCGGCGCGCTATGGTAATCGACGGGCACCATCGCCGGATTATGCAGCGTATGGGCGTGGTTGCGGCCAAGGCGGACACCGCCAAGACCTATGACGCGCTGATGCCGGTCGTGCCCGAAGAATGGTCAGCGGCGGATATGGATGAACATCACTTGCTGCTCAAGAAGCTGGGGCAAACCCATTGCCGCCCGCGCCGCGCTGAGTGCGAGGGGTGCCCGGTGCGCGCCGATTGCGC
>JBCBKF010000288.1:0-2726 GCA_038522255.1 Pseudomonadota bacterium | reverse complement strand
CCTCGATCAAAGCTCCCCATCCACCAGGAGAACCGCCCCATGAACCGTGCCGCTGCCGTGCTCGCTGCCGGCGTCGCCTTAAGCGTTGTCGCAACGCCGATCCTCGCGCAGCGCAGCGGGGGCGGTCGCCCTTCGCGCCAGTGCATTCAGGAGATCATGAACCTGTGCGGGCGCGATCGCTCGCAAATCCCCGCATGCCTGCAAAGCAAGGCCGATCAGCTTTCTGACAATTGCCGCAATCAGGTGGCCTCGCGCGTGCGCGAGCGGCGCGGCGAACAGGCGGGCGCGTTTCAACGGGCGGTCAAACCCACGCGCACGGTCTTTTATGGCTCTGATGAGCGCCAGCAGATCGACGTGTTCGAGCCCGAAGGTGCGGTCGATGAGCTGCCGCTGGTGCTGTTCGTTCATGGCGGCGGCTGGCGCATGGGAAGCCACAAGATGGTTGGCCAGAAACCTGCGCATTTCGGCACGAGCGAGATTTACTTTGCCTCGACCGGATATCGTGTGCTGCCCGGTGCGCCGGTCGAAGAGCAGGCCCGCGATGTGGGCGCAGCGTTGCAGGCGCTGAGAGGGCAGGCGGGCGCCATCGGCTTTGATCCGGAGCGCATCGTGCTTATGGGTCACAGCGCGGGCGCACATCTCGCCGCTCTGGTGGCAAGCGATCCGCAATATGCTGGCTCAGCCTTTGATGCGATTGAGGGCGTGATCCTTTTGGACGGCGCTGGCTATGACGTGCCCGCCAATATCGCGGCAAGCGAAGCGCGCGCCTCGGAAGTGATGGCATCGCAGGCGCTGAACCTCTATCGCGAAGTCTTCAGCGAGGATCCCGAGCGCCAGCGTGCGCTTTCCCCGATTACGCATGTCGGCGGCGAGGATGCGCCCCAGTGGCTGGCGCTGTATGTCGAAGAGCGCGATGTCGCCAAAGCGCAGGCGGAAAGCCTTGTGAACGCGCTCAACGCCGCGGGGAGCAAGGCCGAGGCGGTGTCGATTGCGAATACCGATCACGGGCGAATGAACCGCGAACTCGGGACCGAGGCAGGCTCCGCGCAAACGCAAGCGGTGGACGCGTTTCTGGCGGAGGTGTTTGGCAGCTAAGCGCCCGCGAGAAACAGGGCGAAATGCGGAGGGTCTGAAAGCGACCGAGTTGCGGACGCGGAGACTTCAAGGCAAGATCGAGCCATGCTGCACCGCATTAGACTACCTGTGATTGTTTTGGCGGCAATTGGATTGGTCACAGGATGTGGGAATGAATCTAGAGGAACGAAGTTCCCTTTAGACCGCCAAAAGCTGCTCGTTTCTGATGAAGATTATCTCTCAGATGAAGAGTGTTGGGGCGGAATTGGCTTGCAAGAGAATGGGGTTTGGATTCCAGTCGAGTTCGCTGTCGATGAGACCGAGAATTTCACCAAGGTCGGAATATCTTCGAGGACATGTGAACTTCTCTCGATAGTTGATTTTGAAAGAGAAGCCCTGCTCGTTCCTAGATACTATCCGTTTGAGCGGCACGCAGACTATTTCAGTTTTGTATTTTCTGATGACCTCAAAGATCCCGAAGGCCTATTTCGGTCTTCGAGGTTGCTCACGTCTTTAAGCACAGTCAGCGTGCGATACTCGGATGCTGTGATATTTTTTGACGGCCACATGAAGTTAGGCTCGGTCGAGAGCCTGCCCGGAGGAGGAGGCACTGCCTTCAACGTCATCGAAGTCAAAGAGTAACCGGTTCGGTAGAGAAAGACTTTCCGCTCTCCTACCCTCATTGCCGGCCATTCCTAGGCAAAGGGCCCGGCGCTTCAGAGGCCCTGAGAGTGCCCGAGCCAGGGGCACTTTGATCTCGCCGCAGCAAGACCCTAGTGCCCCAGCACCGCAGCGTTAGCCCCAGGGCGTCACCAGATACTTCTCGCCGGTCTTCATCTGGCGATAATCGAGGATCGCGTCTTTGGTCAGCATGCCTTCCAGATCGACCTTGGCCTTGTAGCTCGAGGCGAAGGTCGTATCGAGATTTTGCTGCACGCGGGTGCGCATCTTCACCACCGTCTCCATGCCCGCCTTGGCGAGAAACGGAGTGAGCAACCAGCCCTGGACGCACCATTGCAGGCCGTAAGACGGGGTCAGGATCGTCGGCTCGGTGAGGTTAAGACGCCCGTACTGGTACATCTTCTTGTCCTGGTTCGAGCCGTAGCGCGAATATTCGTCCATCTGGCTCGCGGCGACCTGTTCCATCGCTTTGAGCACGCCGTCGGTGCTTTGGCCGCCGCCAATCGGGTCAAAGCCCAGGAACGCGCCCGTCTCAGCGATCGCGGCGCGCAAGTTCGCCATGTAATCAGCGTCTGATGAGTTGACGACGTACTTCTCGCCTTGCGCCTTGAGCAGGTCGACATGTTCCTGACGGCGCACGATGTTGACCAGCTTCATGCCGTCTTCCTGGCAGATCTTACCGAGCATCTGGCCCAGGTTTGAGGCCGCGGCCAAGTGCACGATGGCATCGTGGCCCTCCATGCGCGCGGTTTCGACAAAGCCAAGCGCGGTCATCGGGTTTACAAAGCTCGATGCGCCCGCTTCTGAAGAATGCTCGCCCAGCGGCAGGCACATCATGGCATCGGCAATCGCATACTGGCTAAACGCGTTGCCCGGCACGCAGGCGACCCGCGCGCCCATCAGCGCTTTGGCCATATCGCCGTCACCCGTTGCAACTACAGTACCCGCGCCTTCGTTACCGGCGGGCAGAC
>JBCBKF010000287.1:0-2734 GCA_038522255.1 Pseudomonadota bacterium | reverse complement strand
AGGGCTTCCACCCCCGCATGCTGCAAAACGTCGGTCCGGAGGGCGCCAATGACTGAACCCAAAACCCCCCGTTCGACTCTGGGCCTCAAAAACACCAGCGACGCGGAGCCCTCCCTCAACAAGAAGGGTCGCGGCTGGAAGATTTCGGACAAACGCCTCGACGAATTGCACGATCGCGCGCGTGAAATGCGCCGTTTCGCTTCGCCCGCCAACAAGGCGCTAGCGGCCAAGTTCGCAGGCGCAGACCTTGGCCGCTACACCTTCAAGCGGTTTGCGGTCGTGGGTTCCGCAATTGTCGACTTCAACTGCCACAATCTCGGCATGGCGATCATGATCGATGAAGACGACGCGGACGAAGCGCTGTCCAAACGCCGCGACAAGAGCCTTGAAAGCGTCGGCATTCGCGTGATGCGGATCAAGGCCGCTGACATTCTCGAGAATATGGACGCCGTGCTCCAACGCGTCACCGCCGGTATGCGCCTGCGCATCGCGGACAAGCAACAGGCGCGCCGCGACCATTTCAACAAAGCTGATTGATCTACGAAAGACTGTTTATGTTCCTCGCCTCCCTAGCTTTTATTCCCCTTGCCAGTCAGGTTGTGGTGGATGTCGTTGTGCGAAACGACAATCCCGAGACATGGGTGCTTGAATACCCGCAGCGGCTCCAGCCTTACGTATCCGACTATCGCGACTGCCTGAACCGCGCGAACCGCACGACAACAGGCGAACCTGACTTTGAAATGTGGCATCGATCGGATTTGTCCCGCTGTGAAAAAGAGCGGGCACAAGCTGTAGCCAAATCGAACGAAGTCTCGGGCCGATCTGAAGAAGGCCTGAGCGAGGCCGAGGTCGAAGAGCTTTTCATGAAGGTCGAGTCGATCCACATTTCGCGCGGACGTGATCTGGATGATCAGCTGAGAGAACGGCTGGCTGCATCTGCGGCTACCACACGGAAATATGAGAATGTGAAGCCCAAAGGCCTCGTTCTCGAACTGCGTGATGCCAATATCGTGCAGTCTCGGGCGGAGCTCGAGGTGGCGGACGGTAAAGGAGCACAAGGCGCTTCCGATGCCGACGCTGTCACCAACACCAACACAGATATGGCCATCGACTGATGCTCAAAATTGAAAACCTTCACGCCTCGGTCGGCGACAAGCCGATCCTCAAGGGGCTTTCTCTCGAAATCGCGGCGGGCGAAGTCCACGCGATCATGGGCCCCAATGGTGCGGGCAAGTCGACGCTTGCCAACGCGCTTGGCGGCAAGCCGGGCTATGAGGTCACTGCCGGCTCGGTCAGCTTCAACGGGGAAGATCTGTTCAGCCTCGACCCGCATGAGCGCGCGGCGACGGGACTTTTTCTCGGCTTTCAATACCCGGTTGAGATCCCCGGCGTCTCCAACGTCCAATTCCTGCGCGAAGCGCTCAATTCGCAGCGCAAGTTCCGCGGCGAAGACCCCTTTTCAGGCGGCGAATTCCTGAAGCTTGCCAAGGAGAAAGCCGCGCTGCTCCAGATGGATATGGAAATGCTCAAACGGCAGGTGAATGTCGGCTTTTCGGGCGGCGAGAAGAAGCGCGCCGAGATGGTCCAGATGGGAATCCTTGATCCGCGCTTTGCCGTGCTGGATGAAACCGATAGCGGCCTCGACATCGACGCGCTGCGCGTAGTGGGCGACGGCATCAATTCGATCATGCGCGCGCCGGACAAGGGCGTGCTGCTGATCACACACTATCAGCGCCTGCTCGATGTCGTGAAACCCGACCGGGTGAGCGTTCTTGCCGATGGCCGGATCGTGAGGACCGGTGGCCCGGAACTGGCTATGCAGCTTGAAGAAGAAGGCTATGACGCGGTGATGGCCGATGCCTGAGGCAGGCACCCTTCCCACGCGGCGTGACGAAGCCTGGCGCTACGCGGATATCGAGGCGGTCCACCGCCTTGGAGTGGAGGCTCTCGACGCATGGCAGGATATTGCCCTTGCAGCGGGTGAAACGCGCCGGCTTACCATGGTGATTGGCTCAAAAGGGCCCGAACTGCGCCGCATTCGGCTGACCCTTGGCGAGGGCGCGCGTGCGGAGCTGTTTGTCAGCAATGTCGGTGCGGATTACACCCGGATTGAAGTTCACGCCACGCTCGCGCGTGGATCGCACTTCGAGTTTGGCGGTGTGACCATTGGCGGCGGGGACGCGGTGCGCGAATTTGTCACCACCACCATCCACGCAGAGCCAGAGGCCACCAGCAACCAGACCGTGCGCAGTGTCCATTGGGGCACGGGCACTGGCAATTTCCTTGGCGAAATCAAGGTGGTGAAGGACGCGCAAAAGACCGACGCTGCGCAGGACTTCAAGGGCCTGCTGCTCGAAGCCGGGGCGAGTGCCAACGCCGTCCCGCAGCTCGAAATCTTCGCCGACGACGTGAAATGCGCCCATGGCGCGACAGTCGGGCAATTGGATGAGGGCGCGCGCTACTACATGGCGGCACGCGGCCTCTCGCCCGATGTGGTGCAGCGCTTGCTCGTCCAGGCGTTTGTCGGCGACGCGTTTGTTGCGCTTGATGACGAAGCTGAGCGTGAGACTTTGCTAAAGGCGGCGCTTGAGAAATTGGAAGGAAAATTGTGATGATCGCCAAGAAAGCCCTGACGAATTCTCCGAAGAAAGCTGCGGCGATGGCCGGGCCGGCGGCGCTGCTCGCGGCGCTATCAGCGCCTGCACTGCTCGCACAGGCGCCAGGGGCTTCTCCC
>JBCBKF010000286.1:0-2737 GCA_038522255.1 Pseudomonadota bacterium | reverse complement strand
CCAAGTGGTAAGGCAGCGGTTTTTGGTACCGCCATTCGCAGGTTCGATCCCTGCCACCCCAGCCACTATCATCAATTCGCTTTTCTCGGTATCTTATCGTAAGTCGTGTGGGGCCTAGCTTCGCGCTTTGCATGACAAACCTATGATTAGAGGAACAGCGGATTGAGTTATCGAAGCAAAGCAATGGCGTTTGTTATAGTGCCCTTTCTGATTGCAGAAACTCCTTTGTCCGCTTTCGTGCAGCCCGAGCCCGCAGTAAAGATGTCGAAGAGCGGCATTTGCCATCCCAAGGGCGGCACATATTATTCGCGAACCAAGAACTACACGCCCTACCCCAGCATGAAAGCCTGTCTTGAAGCGGGTGGGCGAAGGCCCAAAAGCTAGGGCTCCAGCTGCAAAACCGCCCCGGCAAGCGCTGTTCCGGAAAGCCACGCGCCTTCGACACGCGGCGAGTGGAGGTAATCGCCTGCGATCCCGATCTGCGCTGTAGCGTCGTAGCGTGCAGGCTCTCCCTTGAGGCTCTCGGGCTGGGCGTAGAGCCAGCGGTGCGCTGCCAAGTGCACTGGCTGTACCGGTTCAAGCCCCGCTTGGGCGAAGAAATCCGCCAGAAGCATCTCGGCGACGTCTTCCTTGGGCATGTACAACACCTCGCGGCTGCGCCCCGGCGAAGCGTGCAACACCCAGTCCTCGGCCCCGGTACGCTGGGGCTTTGCGCTGTTGCGCGCGGCCCAGGATACCCGCGCGTCCGGATCGCGCAGAGTGTCAGCTTCAAGAGGGAGCTGCGCCTCAAACGCGGCCATCACCGCCCAGCATGGCTCGGAGACCACGCTTCCGGCGATCTCGGCGAACCCGTGGGCTGGTTCTTTGAGAAGGTCGCGCGCCTGTTCGGCGGGCACGGCCACGAGGACCGTCTTGGCAAAGTGGGTCAAATCCCCTGCTTGAAGCCGCCAGCCGTTATCCTCGCGCGCAATAGTGTCGATACAAGTGCCCCATGCGACCTCGCGCCCCGCCTCGCGCATTGTTTTCGCCATTTCGCGGATCGGGCCGTTCATGCCCGGAACGCCGACCCATGCCGCGTCCTCTTGGGACTTTTCCGCCGCCGCCCAGCGCGCGACCGCGCCCGCCCCGACCCAGCGCTCAACCGCCGCGCGAAATCCAGCATCACGCGCGGTGAAGTATTGCGCGCCGTGATCGAAGCCGACTGTCTCGCCAGCCACTTGCGCCCGGCGCGCAGCCATGCGGCCGCCCGGTCCGCGTCCTTTGTCGAATACCCGGACGTCTCTCCCCGCCGAAGTCAGCCTGATGGCGCATGCGAGCCCCGCCATTCCGGCCCCGATAATTGCGATATCGCTGTGTGATTGATCCATGATCACAAAACGATCCTCGCTGCGGCTGGTTTCGGATTAAGCTGCGCTCGCGCCTCAAGGATCGCTATCAGGGCGCATTGCGCGGCACTTTCGCTTCGGCCAGCAGAAGCGAGAAACGCTCTTCGCTGTCAAGCCAGCGCGCCTGCGGGTCCCAGCCCCCCGCCAGCAGCAAAGTGTAGGAGGTGCGGCGGCTGAACTTGTGGCTGTTTTCGGTATGGATGCTCTCGCCCTTGGCCATCGCAAAGTCCCTGCCCGCTACACTGAACGCGAACTCGCGCTTCGCCACCAGATGCATTTCTATGCGCGCGTGCTCATCGTTCCAGCGCGCTTCGTGGCGCAGGGCATCGAGCGGGATATCACCCTTAAGCTGCCGGTTGATCCGGCGCGCAAGATTGCGGTTGAACTCAGCGGTAACCCCGGCCGCATCATCATAGGCTGCTTCGAGTACGGTCTGATCCTTGATCAAGTCCATGCCGATCAAGAGCTTGGCACCCACACCAAGCGTCTCGCGCATCGAGCGCAAGAGGTCGACCGCCGTGCGCGCAACCATGTTTCCGATCGTTGACCCGGGAAAGAAGCCGAGCTTGGGCATCGCCTCCACGGCTTTTGGCAGTTTTACCTGGCGCATGAAATCCGCCTCAACCGGATGCACCGGAAGGCCGGGGAACTTCGCGCCCAATTCCTTGGCCGATGCGCGCAGAAAATCGCCGGAAATGTCGAGCGGGACATAGGCCGCCGGATCAATTGTGCCCAGCAGCAGCGGTGTCTTGACCGAAGACCCTGAGCCAAACTCCACCACCGCCCGGCCCGGCCCGATCATCTGCGCAAACTCCTGCCCGCGCGATTCCAGTATTTCGGTTTCGGCCCGTGTTGGATAATATTCGGGTAGTTGGGTAATGTCTTCGAACAATTGCGAGCCTGCATCATCGTACAGCCAGCGCGCGGGGATCGCCTTTTGCTCTTGCGCCAACCCGTCAAGGACATCGCAGCGAAACGCGGTCTCGACGCCCTCTTCGTCACGATCCACCAGCGCCAAGCCCTGTTCGTAAGCCATCGGTCAACAGTTCCTTTTCACGTGTCTCTGGCAAGGCGCAGGCCAGTGAATTGCCAGCGCTGATGGGGGTAGAAGAAATTGCGGTACGAAGCGCGTGAGTGCCCACGCACCGTTGCACAGCTCGCCCCCTTGAGCACGCATTGGCCGCTCATGAACTTGCCATTGTATTCTCCCACCGCGCCTTCAGCGACGCGGAAGCGTGGATAGGGGAGATAGGCTGAGGAGGTGAACTGCCAGACATCGCCGAATAGATCGGTGCCGCCCATAGGGAGCGGGGGATGCGCGCCGTCCAATTGCCGCGCAGGGCAGCAATTGG
>JBCBKF010000285.1:0-2754 GCA_038522255.1 Pseudomonadota bacterium | reverse complement strand
CTGGAAAGCGGTGCCTTTGACATCGAGCGGAATCGCCGCGCCGCCGCCTTTTCCGGGTTCTTCGACCGCGGCGACGACTTGGCCAAACAGCGCCGTGAAATCCTCGCCCGCCTCAACGAGATCCGCTTTGGGAAAGCGCGCGGCAAGCTCTGCCTCGCCCTCATCAAATGCAAGGCAGCACACACCCTTGGACGTGGCCGCGACCAGCATCGCGCCCAAAGAGGTGGGGATGACGCTCCAATGGATGCGCCGCCCCGCCCCGCCCTTGGCCCAGTCGCTCGCGCTCATTCCCAGTTTACCTTTCATCTCAGCGTAGAACCGCGAGGGCGCCGAATAGCCCGCCGTATAGAGCGCATCGCTCACCCCCGCGCCGCTCGCCAACTCGGCGCGCACGCGGCTCTCGCGCAAGGCCCGGGCAAAGGCAGCCGGGGAAAGACCCACAGTGCGGGTGAAGAGCCGCTGGAAATGCGCGGGCGAATAGCCGGTAAGCTCGGACAGGTCCTCAAGCGTCACGCTCTCGCCCCCAGCGCTCGCGGCGCGGATCGCGGCAATCGCGGCGAGGACGCAGGCCTCTTCCGCGCTTTGCGTATCGGGCGAGCAACGTTTGCACGCACGCAGGCCCGCCGCCCGCGCATCAGCCGGTGTGGCGTAGAACTGGACATTGTGTCGCAAGGGCGCGCGCGCCGGGCAGCTCGGGCGGCAATAGATGCCGGTCGAATGAACGCCGGTGACGAATGCTCCGTCAAAGCGGCGGTCTTTGGTCAGCGCGATCTGCCAGCGATCATCATCGGTCAGGATGTCAGTGTTGGTCATGAACCTGCCTATATCCGATTGTACCGAGCCACGCCTCCCGCAGTTTGCGCTCAACCTTTCGCATATTGGACCAAGAGGTTCATTGTCCTGCAACGCGCGATCTGGATAAGGGAAAACGAAGTCTTCGAGACAGGGTGAATAAGGGGCGAGACGATGAAGACCAAAGCATTGCTGGTACTTGGCGCAGGCATTTGCGCGCTTGCCGCACTGCCGGGCCATTCGCAAACCTCAAGCGATGCCGCGCTCGAAGCTTCGTGCCGCGCGACCGAGGTGACCATGCCCGATTCGTGCCCGTGCACGATTGTGAAGGCGCGCGAAGTGGGCGTGAGCGATGCGGAACTGGCCTCGCTGTTCAAGGATGACGGGCATTCGCAGCCGGTCGACCAGGGCAAATATGGCGCGTTCTGGCAGGTGAAGTCGCAATGCATCGCCGACACGATGATGGCGAGCCTGGGGGTCTCACAGGACAATCCGCTGCCCGGTGTTCCGCCGCAAATGCGCCCGCAAATGCCCGCCGCACCCCAAACGCCGCCGCCTCCGCCCGCATTGGTGACACCGCCCTCGGTCGCGTTCAATCCGCCGCCGCCGCCTGCTTTGGTCACACCGCCATCGGTTGCGACCTCAACCCGCAGCGCGCCGCCTGTCATATCGACACAGGCACAAGCCGCTGAGGTCGGCCTTGCAGCCGCGTCACCTTCACACTCGGCCATCGCGCCAGCTGGGGTTGCAACGTCAACCAAGGTGACGACCAGAGAGAATGGCGACGAGGTGGTCGAAACCAAATACTCCTTCCAAGGCAGCGATTATTACTTCAATTACAACAAGGCGCTGGAGGGAATGCCGGGCGTTCTGGAAAGAGCCCACAGCCTGCTTGCCGAAGACCTCGCGCGGATCGCTGAATTTGATGGCCCGTCCAACCGCTCCTATCGCGACGAAGAGAACACGTTCTGGTCGATCGGAACCCAGCTTGGCCCCCTCGCGCCGATTATCGCCTCGGGCTACACCAATAATCGCCCGGCCGGACAATTCCTCTATTCAGGGATTTACGACACGAGGTTGGGACGCGAGATCGCCTGGTCGGACGTGTTTGAGCCACGCGTATGGAACGGAGCGATGCGCGAACATTATTGCGCTGGGCTCCAGGCCGAGAGGTTGGCGAAAGACACGTGGGAATACAGCACGTTCTGCCCTGAATTCAGCGCGCTGATCATCGACTTCGAACCGCAGGATGATGGTTCAATGAAGCTGAGCTTTGCTGCCTATAACGGTGTAGCGGGCTCTTATGCGGAGGGTCCGTATGAAAGCCAGATTCCCCTGACGGCAGAGCTTCTCAGCGCCGTGCGACCTGCCTATCGCGATGTGTTCGCAGGCGTCACCCCGTCGAGCGAGCTACCGCTGATCAAGCGCGCGGGGCGCAAGCACTATCCTGCGCCGCGCTACTATGATCGCGACACGGTCAATCTCGATTTTGATTATCGCTGGGACGGTGCCCAAGCGCAGTCGGGTATCGACTGGGAACTGAAAAAGCGCGCCGAGGCCGATTACAGAACTGTCAGCGCCCGCGCCAATGAAATGGTCGCCAATGGGAGCCGTGCACCGCTTAAGTTCGGTGTTCTTTGGACCTCGGGATACAGGGTCGGCAAGCTCCTTGTCCCGATGACGAAGCTGATCCTAACCGGCGATGACCTGACCCCATCGCTGCTCGAGCATTCGACAGATGATACTATCTTGTGGGATGTGCAGGCGAACAAGACGATAACCTATGAAGAGCTTTTCCCGCGCGACTGGAATACCACGATCCGTAAGGAATTCTGCGACCAGATAGCCAGCATCCTAACGATGCGAGAGCTGCCTCAGTTCAGCCAGTGTCCCAGCTATGATGACACCCTCATCAGCTTTATGGATGGTATGGAAGGGAACCATGTCTTGATGTTCAGCCTT
>JBCBKF010000284.1:0-2766 GCA_038522255.1 Pseudomonadota bacterium | reverse complement strand
GGCAAGCCGCAACCGTTCCTGTTCGAGCAGGCGGCCTGGAGTTTGAAATGCACTCCGTCCCAATGCGTCGTCATCGGTGACAACCCCGAGACCGATGGCCGCGGCGCAGCCGCGCTTGGCATGCCATTCATCCAAGTGAACTCAGAAGGCGGCATAGACTTAAGCGAACTGGTCGACGCATTTGCAGTGCAATCGGGAGCCGTGCAATTCGGACCGGTGGCGCGGTCAAAATGACCATGCGGGCTGCTCCTAGCGCCGCATTGTCGGGAGACGTCAGGAGTCCCTCAAACTCGCTTCGACGAAAGCACTTCAAACGTGCTCTGGAGCGTTTGGACCGCATGGTCGTGGTCGGCCAGCGCAAGGCCAGCAATCAGCGCATCGAGCATGCACAATTGCGCGATGCGCGAGGTCATCGCTTCGGTGCGAAACTTGGTCTCTTTGGCCATCGTGTAGAGCACAACATCGCAATGCGCCTGCAGTGGCGAGCGCCCATAATTGGTGATGCAGATCGTCTTGGCGCCCGCTTCCTTGGCAAGGCGCGTCGCGCTGATCGTCTCATGCGTTGCGCCCGAATGCGAGATCGTCAGACACGCGACGTCCTCGTCGGCAAGCGAGGCGCTGATTGCTTGGATATGGCTATCGACCAGCACGCGTGCATCGAGCCCTATGCGCATCATGCGGTAATGCGCATCTTCCGCAATCGGGGCGGCCGAGCCAATCCCATAGACATCGATGCGCTTGGCTTTGCGCAGGATATCAATCGCCTGGCGCAGAGCGGCGGGATCGGCCAGGCTGAGCGTATCGCTCAGGGTCTGAATGCCGGCGGCGAAGATCTTCTTAAGCACTGTCTCATCGTCATCAGCCGGATCGAGGTCTTCCTGGATGAACTGTACCGGCTGCACGATGTTCTGGGAAAGCGAGAGTTTCAAGTGCTGGAAGCCTCCGAGGCGCAGCTCGCGACAGAACTTGATGACGCTCCCTTCACTTACGCCGCCCGCAGCTTCGGCAAAATCGGAAATCGACATCTCGACCACACGCCCAGGGTTGGCGAGGATGTATTCGCCAATCTGGCGCTGAACACGCGGCATGGTGGGAAGAGACACTTCGAGCCGGGTGAGAATGCCGTCGACCGGCTGCGCGCCGACTCCATGGGCGCCCGCTATTCGCGCCGGTTTGGGTTTTGCATCGCTCATAGAATTCTTCGTCCTTCCAAGCCAATCTTAAAGGCCCGCGATATTACGCAAAATCGAGCCTAGCTCATTTTGTGTGCGTGCCTACACTATAGGAAATCTATAAATCGCCATGAACATCTACGACGCCATTGTCGAGATCGGCAATCTTCTCTGGGGCGGAACCTGGGCAGGGGAGACAGTTGTTCCGGTCCCACCGATGACCGCGATCCTGCTGGGCACCGGCATTTACCTGATGATCGGGCTGAAGTTCATGCCAATAAGGAGACTGGTGCCCGCCATTATCGGACTGCCCAAGGCGGTGAAAGCGCAAGGCGATGGGGAGATTACTCCGTGGCGCGCGCTGGCGACCGCGCTCTCAGGCCAGATCGGCACCGGCAATATTGTTGGGGTGGCAACCGCGCTGACGCTTGGCGGGCCGGGCGCGATCTTTTGGATGTGGGTGACCGCGCTCATCGGCATGGCGACCGCCTATGCCGAAACCGCGCTGGCTGTGCGCTACCGCGAGCAGCGCGAAGACGGCGAATATCATGGCGGTCCGATGGTGGCGATCGTCAACGGGCTGGGTCCGGCCTGGCGCCCTTTGGCAATCCTCTTTTGCATCGGGCTGTTGATTGGAGTGCTCGGCGGCACGGTCCTGATTCAGTCAAACTCACTGGTGACCGGCTTGCAAACCGCTGCGAGCGAATTTGGCTATACTGTGCCCGCATGGCCCTTGGGGCTGGTGGTGGCAGCGCTCGTGTTCTCGGTGATTATCGGGGGGATTTCCTCGATCGGAGCGGTGGCGGGACGGCTCGTACCGTTTGTCGCGGCGGGTTATGTGGGAATTGCGACGCTGATCCTGATCCTGAATGCAGGCGCGATCCCGGCGGCCTTCGGACAGATCTTTGCCTCGGCCTTTGGGCTTGAATCCGCGATAGGCGGCGCAGCGGGTTATGGCGTCGTCGCCGCGATCCGGGCAGGGGTCGCGCGCGGGCTTGGCTCGAACGAGGCGGGGCTCGGCACCGTGCCGATCGTGCACGCGGCCGCGCAGACGCGCTCGCCTGCAGCGCAAGGCGAGCTCGCCATGGTCGGGGTGTTCATCGATACGATGGTGGTGTGCACCATGACCGCGTTGGTGATCCTGATCGCGCCAGGACCATTCGATGACGGGCAGGGCGGTGTGGTGGCCGCCGCTTGGGCGTCTCCGCTCGAAGGTGTTGAACTGACCGCTGCCGCGTTTGGCGCGGCTATTCCGGGGGGCGCTTATATTGTTTCGGCTTCACTGGCGCTTTTTGCCTTCACGACGCTGATCGGGTTTGCCTATTATGCCGAGCAGGCGCTCGGGTTTCTCGCAGGGCCAAAGACCGCGATGCCGTTTCGGGTGCACTGGGTCGGGCTCATTTTCGTTGGATCGATGCAGGCGATCGAGGCGGTCTGGCGGCTTGGCGATGTAGCGTTTGCGCTGATGGCACTGCCAAACCTGCTTGCGGTGGTGTTGCTGTCGCGTCGGCTCTTCGGTGGCCTTGGCGCGCCGGTCGACGAGGCTGCGGGCCAGCCTGCTCAGTGATGCTTAGTCAGCTGCATTGATTGACAC
>JBCBKF010000283.1:0-2778 GCA_038522255.1 Pseudomonadota bacterium | reverse complement strand
CGGTGCTGTCATCGGTAATTAAACAACGGGAATGAAAGTCATCAGGGGCTCGTCAGGATGCGCCAGTGCGATACTCATTGGCCGATTTGGCAATGGCTGGCCCTCGTTTTGGCCCCCTTTTTGGCCGCGATGTTCTCCCTGTCGAGCACGGCGCACGCTGGCGATAAGCAGGGTTCAGGCGATGATCGGGACCTTAGGCCGGGTACTGCAGCGCAGCGCGTTGCGCGCCCGTCTGATCTCGATCAAGGCCATGGCGTGGTGATCATTTCGCTGCGGAGCGAACTTTACCTGCTTGCACCGCTTGACCTGTTCCTGCTGCGCGAAGAGGGGGATCGGGATAGTCCAGGCGATGTCGTGCGGGTCTCACGCTCTCAAACCCGCTTGAGTTTTGGTGGGAACAGCACGACCAAGTACAAGCCGCGCGCGCTGCAATTGCCCGAAGGGCGCTATCGCCTTGTGGCGCATGGAGCAAAGTGCCCGAAAATCCCCGGCCCTGATGAACGGTGCCTTGCCGATATCAGCTTTGCCGGGATTGGAGAGACCGTGTCTTTCCCCAGCCGCGGCTATGGCGATGACGCGCCCTCCTTTGAAGTGCGGGCCGGCGAACTTACCCTTGCAGGCGATTTCGGCCTCACCGCGCGCAACACGATTGAATGGTCGCCCATTCCATCCGACGAAGTGAGCAAGCTGGTAAACAAGTTCGGCGAATTGCCGCGCGCTCCTAAACCGGTGGTTGCACCCGACTTTCTCTTGAAATACCCGCTGCGCCCGCGCAGTTTCAACGATGACCGTGGGCGGCGGTATTAGGCGCGCTTGCCAGAACTCTCATGTGCGAGCGCTCATCCTAGCTTCTTAAGCTCTTTTGACAGCCATTTCCACAGCGCTTCGATCTCGCCGGCGGCCTTGCCATCGGGCTCGCTTTCGCTGGCGGTCTCGCCTTTTGCGCTGGAGCGGTGAAAGGCCGCGCGATCGCCCAATTGGACGGGGCAGATATCAAGGCCGATTTCCTTGGCCGCATCTTTGGCCTCTTCAGTAAGGACCGTGGCACCAGCAGGGACCGAGTTCAGCACGACAAAGGCAGGCTTCTTGGCGTAGCTCACCAGTTCAGCGACTGGTTCCAGCGCGGCGAGGTCAAAGGCGCGCGGTTTGGTGGGAACAAGGACAATGTCGGCGGCCTTGATCGCCTCGCGCGCGGCGGCGTCTGCGTGGGGCGGGGTGTCGATAACGACGAAATCGACCCCGTTCTTGGCAGCGCTGGCGATGGTCCGGCCAAGGCGCGCTGGCGGGCTGGTGACCACGACCGGCAGAAAATCGCCACGCCAGTCAGACCACGCCGCAGCGGTGGCCTGTGGATCGGTGTCGACAACGGCGCTTTCATACCCCGCCTGCGCGGCCTTGGTCGCGATGTGGACGGCAAGGGTCGTTTTGCCGGAGCCGCCCTTCTGGCTGGCGATGGCTATGGTTTTCAAGGGGTGGCTCCTGCGGCCAGACGTCCTTCATCGGCGGAAGCTTCATGCGGGCAGGGCGCCCCGTCATGCGACCATTCGGGTGGTCGCCACAGATAAGCGAGCTTGTCCCCCCAGCTATCGGCCCGGTCCATCCTGGCCTTTAGTTGGCGAAGCCCAACAAATTGGGCGGTCAGCGGGTTGTTGTCATCAACCCGATTTACAAGGCCAACTTCGGGCTCTTCTTTGATCGACATGAAAGTACCGAAAAGACGATCGAATATCACCGTCACTTCGGCAAAGTTGCGGTCGATGTAGTGGGACTGAGTGCCGTGATGAACCTTGTGGGTTTCAGGTGTTATAAGCACGCGGCTGAGCCAGGCATTGCGCGGGACCCAGCTGCCGTGATTCCAGATGCCGTAGAGATTGCAGAGGACGACGACGCCAATGTAAATCACGGGATCAACACCCAAAAGCGCAGCAGGCATGGCGAAGAAAACCTTCAATTGCCCATCCAGCACAAAGGTCCTGGCCGCTGTCGAGTGGTTGAACTCGTTTGATGAATGATGGATCGAATGAAACGCCCAAAGAAGGCCGATGCGATGGGCAAGCCTGTGATCCCAATAATAGGCAAAGTCATGAACCACCACCGCAATCGGAATCGCCGCCCAGATCGGCATGGTTTCAATGACGCGAAAATTATCGAAAACCAGCGCGTAAAGCGCCAGCGGCACAAGGTACACAACCCCCAGGTTCAGGACGACGGCAACAAAGAAGAGGCCAATCGAACACAGCGCGTCCGCATCGCTGTAATTGGGACTGCGCCGCAGCGCCCAAAGACGCTCAAGAACGACAATGCCAAAAAAGAACCCGAGAAGAACAAGCGCTCTGCCGGGTCCGCCGATAAAGCCGATTGCTGCCTCGATGCTCTCCATAACCCCCTCTTGAGATCGCTATTGATCCAGGAATGAGCGCATCTTGCGCGAGCGCGACGGGTGCTTCAGCTTCCTCAACGCTTTTGCTTCAATCTGACGGATACGTTCGCGCGTCACGCTGAACTGCTGGCCGACCTCTTCCAAAGTGTGGTCGGTGTTCATGCCGATGCCAAAGCGCATGCGAAGCACGCGCTCTTCGCGCGGGGTGAGCGAGGCAAGGACACGGGTGACCGTTTCCTTGAGATTTGCCTGGATCGCAGCGTCCACCGGAATGATCGCGTTCTTGTCCTCGATGAAATCCCCCAGATGCGAATCTTCCTCATCCCCGATGGGGGTCTCGAGGCTGATCGGCTCTTTCGCGATTTTCATCACCTTGCGCACTTTTTCGAGCGGCATGG
>JBCBKF010000282.1:0-2789 GCA_038522255.1 Pseudomonadota bacterium | reverse complement strand
GATCGCCCGTCTTATCGGGGTCGAACGGCTGATACGCGCGCACCCCGGCAAGGCCGGAGAGGCCGCTGCCCCGTGCCAGACGCATCAGCAGCGTTTCGGCCTGATCATCGGCATGGTGCGCGGTGACGATCCCGGCGAGCTGCTCCTGGCGCGCCCAATCGACCAGCGCATCATAGCGCGCCTCGCGCGCGCGGGCTTGCAGATTACCGGGACCCAGCCGAACTGAAAGAGGTGTAAACCGCACGCCTAAAGCGGCGCATACATCGCTGACCAGCGCCACTTCATCTGCGGCCTCAGGCCGAAGGCCGTGATTGACGCTGGCTACGACGATGCTGTCAGGATACGTCGCCGCCGCTAGCAGGAGCAGTGCAAGCGAGTCCGGCCCTCCCGATACCGCTAGGCCAATCTTGAGCGCGGCACCGGTTTCGGGATCAAGACGATCTTGCGGAGGCCACAACTGATCCAGCGTATCGGCAAACCGGTCACAGGCCTGCGCCTCGACGCTCGCAATCAAGGCTGAGCCATGCATGATCGCTTTCCCCTTGGCACCCGGCCAGCGCGGTCAGCCCTCGCAGGTAACGCGTGCCCGATTGGCCTGGTACTTTTCCAGCAAGCGACCCGTCGCGACCGCCGGATAGGTCTCGCCGAATTCAGCGAGAGCGATGCAGGCGCGCCGTGTATCGTCAAGCGCGATCATACTTTCAGCGAGAAACAAAAGGCTGTCAGGCGCGCGCGCCGCGGTGCGGTCCTCCTGGTAATTGCGCAGGAACCAGCGCGCCGCGTCTTCGGGCTTGCCATCGTCAAGATAGGCTCGGCCCAGCAGATTGCGGCCATAGGTTGCGCGCCGGTGATCGGGATAGGCTTCGACGAATTTGGAAAGCTGCTGACGCGCTTCGGGATAGAACCCTGCATTCCACAGGCGGAAACCGTAGGAATATTCATCGTCTCCCGCATCGCTCGTCTGGGGTTTGGTGATCGCCCGCACTGCTGCCAATCGCTCAGGCGAAGGCGGGGTGGGCTGCGATACTGGCGGGGCGACGTTGGCCGCTGTCTCGGGCGTATCCGGCTCTTCAACCGCTGCCGCGCCCATCGCAGCCAGGTTGGATCCCATGGCGCTATCGGGTTCCTCTTCTTGCACGATCTCCTCAACCGCCTCTTCGGCACCTGCCTCGCTGGCCAGCGCCACTGCGCTTTCCGGCGCATTGACTAATGCGCTCTCAGGCGCGTTGCCCGCTGCGCCCGACGCGTCGTCGCCCTCACCCGTCACGCTTGTATCGATTGGCAGCGTCGGCGCGCCGCCGCTTTCAAGGCCGTCCAGCCGTTCTGAAAGCAGGCCGATGGCGTTTACGTTCTCCTCTGTAATCGCGGTCAACCGCTGGAGTTGCTGTTCCATTGCGTCCAACCGCGCGAGGATATCAGTCACTGCGGTGGTCGACGGGCCGCTTGGCTGGGTGGCCGCATCGGCATCGGGCTGAATCTGCGGCTCAAAATACTTCTCATTTCCGCCGGGAAAGACATTGCGCTGCAGCGCGCGAATCTCCGCCTCGATCTTGCGCAGGCGCGCTTCGGACAGTTCCTCTTGAGCGGCCGCTGGCGCGCTTACCACCAGTACGGCGGTGAGCACGGCCGTCCACAGGATGCGTGTTCTGACAAAAACAGCGCGCGTTTGAGTCAAAGTGCGAACAAAGTTTTGGGCCATCATCAATCGCGTTTCCCTTTTCATCGCAGCCGTAGCTTGGCGCAGATCATAGCCACCACCGGCTGAACGGTGGCCGAATCTGTGCCCAGTCAACTGCCGCAAGTCGACCCCAAGAAGCCGCGAAATAGTGGGAAAGCCCGCGCCTTGCCCTCCGGCAGACCGCAGTTTGTCGCCAAGGCCGGGCAAGAGCCCGTCAGGTGCGCGGCCGGGCCAGCAGAGCCGCTGCGGAAATTGGCGTATCGCCCATTGTCACCGGCTCTTCGGACAGTTTGGGCACGGCACGCCCGCCAATAGTGATGGACAGCGCATCAGGGCGCCCTGTGTTGATGCGCGGTTCGCTGGCGTTTGCGGGCAGTTCAAACGTGTCACCGCTCTCCATCTGGGCCTCGAACAGCCGCTCTCCGCCATCTTCATAAAAGCGCACCCAGATCCCGTCTTCAAGCGCGGTGAAGACAACCTTGCCATCGGCGCTGGGAGCAGCGCTGGCACTTGCGCCCATTGCTGCCTCGCCTTCCGGATCGGCTTGAGCAATCGCGCCTTCACCTGCGCCGCCTTCATCCGCATTCGGCTGCGCATCGGCGAGCAGAGAAGCCGGCCCCTCGCCGGCACCATAATAGGTGCTGGCAAAGGTGATGACGCCAAAAGCGAGGATCAGCGCAGCAATCCCGGCAAACCACGCCAGCCCGGCTGATGGCAGCTTGGCCGGATCGCCCGGCTCCATCTCTCCCCGAAGCGAGGTGGAGCGCGGCCCCACGCTGCCCATGTCCTCACGCACAAGATCGACAATGCCCGCCTCTTCCAGTCCGACTGCACGCGCATAGTTGCGGGCAAAGCCGATGGCGTAGGTACGCGAAGGCAAGAGGTCGAAATCGCCTGCTTCGATGGTTTCGAGATGGCGGATAGGAATGCGGGTTTCCGCAGCGACGTGTTCAAGCGACAGGCGGCGCGCCTCACGAGCGGCGCGCAGAGTCGCGCCCGCCCCGGCAGGAGCGCCGCCTTCGCTCGGCACGTCCTCGACTGCGGTGTCGACCGCGGTGTCGACAGTGATGTCGTCTTTGGTTTCCATGAGCCGGCCCGCTGCGTTGCAATC
>JBCBKF010000281.1:0-2790 GCA_038522255.1 Pseudomonadota bacterium | reverse complement strand
CGGCGCCTTTCACGGTATGAGCCGTTACGAATGTGAGCCGGCGCGCAAGACCCCGTGTCGTTAGCGAGGTTCCAAGACTGGCGGCAGCCGCGCTGGCGGTGGTGACGCCGGCGCACACATGGACCGGAATATCGCTCTTGCGGCAGGCTTCGATTTCCTCATGTGAGCGCCCGAAGATCGAGGGGTCGCCGC
This sequence comes from Pseudomonadota bacterium, assembly GCA_038522255.1. Classification (GTDB taxonomy): domain Bacteria; phylum Pseudomonadota; class Alphaproteobacteria; order Sphingomonadales; family Sphingomonadaceae; genus Erythrobacter. The sequence goes on along the minus strand of JBCBKF010000281.1, from coordinate 2,598 downwards.
CCTTTAGCCGCACCACTCTCATTCCCGACAAGGCAGCCCTGGTGATCGTATCGCAGATCATTTGCTGCGGGACCGAGTGCCGCCCTGCCCGCTTGCCCACGGAGCGGCGCTGGGTCGCGTGCGGAATGAGATCAAGCACGCCTTGCCCAACCAAAGCATCGTAAAACACAATATCTGCCGCGCGCAGCAGGCGCTCGGCTTTGCGGGTGAGGAGCTCGGGATCGCCGGGCCCCGCGCCCACAAGCCATACTGTGCCGCTTGGGAAATCATGCTCGGCGCTCATTCCGCAGCCTCCCTGATTGTGTCTTCTAGTTCATCAATCATCCGAGCAAGCTCGGGGCGGCATGAGCCACAATTGCTGCCTGCCCGGGTGCACTGTCCAAGGCTCTCTACGCTGGTGCACCCCTCAGAGATGGCCGCCTCAATCTCATACTGCCCCACGTCATGGCACACGCAGACAATCGGGCCTTTGCCCGGCCCTGCCTTGCGAGGACGCGCGGCAAGAAGCGCGATCGGATCTTCGGTGATGGCGCCCAATTGTGCTGCAATCCAATCGCGCGTGGGGAGCGTACCATTGCGCGTGAGAAACAGCGCGGCCTCAAGCCGTCCCTCCCCATCACACACCGCGTATCGCTGCATTCCGCGCACGGGATAAGCGACCTCGCTGATCACGCCTCGGGGCAGATGCGCGTGCGCGTCGAACTCGGCCTCGCCCGCGATCTCATAAAGCCAGCCATTCTCAACCCGGCTTCGCACCCAATAAGCGCTCTGCGTGCCTTCAAGAGGCACCCGGCTTACCAAGAAGCCGCGCCAGGCGATCGCTATCCGGGCCAACGCTGCGGGCTCATCTTTGAAACCCGGCTGGCCCGAAATGGGATCATGATCAGGACTGGTGAGCCTCCCTGTGCGCCCGGCGTTGGCGGTCAAATCGGTCCAATGCATGGGCACAAACAAGGTACCCTTGGTCTGGCCTGAATTGATTTGCGCGCGATAGGTGCTCGCGCCTTGCGCGGTTGAGACCTCGCACAGATCGCCCTCGCTGATGCCAGCGGCCAGCGCGTCTTCGGGATGCATCTCCACAAAGGGCTCGCGCCGATGGTGCGCCAGCTTGGGGCTTAAGCCAGTGCGAGTCATGGTGTGCCACTGGTCGCGATAGCGCCCGGTGTTGAGCCGAAAGGGCATGGAGGGATCGCTCGCGGGCTTGGCAGGCGCCGTGACAGCGATGAGGCGCGGCTTGCCATTCGGCGTCGAAGCGCCCGTTGCCAGAGGATATGTCCCGCCCCATCGGAAGGGTGCCATGGCATCGTATTCAGCATCGCTCGCCGTGGCCCAATTCGTCAAATTCAGCTTGCGCTTATGCTTGACCGAAAGCGCCGTCATGGCCGCGTATTCCCGAAAAACGTCAGCGGAACTGGCGTAGTCAAAGCCCTGCTTGAACCCGGCTGCGCGCGCGACATCGGCGATAATCCGCCAATCCGCGCGCGCTTCGCCAGGGGCAGCGAACAAGGGACGCTGGCGGCTGACCACGCGTTCTGAATTGGTGACGGTCCCGTTTTTCTCGCCCCAGCCCAGCGCCGGGAGCCGAATATGTGCAAAACGACCCGTATCTGTGTCTTCGATCACATCCGAGACGACGACAGTGGGGCACTTAGCGAGCGCTTCGCGCACCCGGCCCGCATTGGGCATCGAGACCGCCGGATTGGTCGCCATCACCCATAGGAATTTGATCTTGCCCGAATGGACCGCTTCGAACAGGTCGACGGCTTTGAGGCCCGGCCTGCTTGCCAGGCTGCCGGTTTGCCAAAAATCAGCGACATCGCTGCGCTCTTGCTCTGAAAAGCCAAGATGGCACGCAAGCATATTGGCCAGCCCGCCGACTTCGCGGCCGCCCATCGCATTGGGTTGTCCCGTTATGCTGAAAGGCCCTGTGCCCGGGCGGTTGATGTGCCCGGTGGCGAGGTGAAGGTTGATGATCGCGTTGCCTTTGTCCGTGCCACTGCGCGATTGGTTCGCGCCCTGGCTGAACAGTGTGATCATCCGCTCGGATTGCGCCACCAGCGTCACCAGTTCAGCAAAGAGCTGCGGATCGATCCCGTGATTGCCGCTGCGGCTTTCCCAGAAGTCTTGCGGTACCTCACAAGCCTCGGCCACCTGCGCATGGTCAATGGAAAGCACTGCCAACAGCGCGTCAAACAAGGCGACATCACCATCTGGCTCAATTGGTATGTGAAGATCGGCTCGCTCGGCCGTTTCCGTGCGGCGCGGATCGATCACCACCAGCTTGGTGCCATGCGCCTCGCGCGCGCGTTCAATCCGCTGCCAGATTACCGGATGGCACCAGGCGGTGTTCGAGCCGACCAGCAGGATAAGGTCCGCATGATCCAGATCATCATAGGTGCACGGGACGATATCTTCACCAAACGCTCGATTATGCGCAGCCACCGCGCTCGCCATGCAGAGCCTTGAATTGGTGTCTATATTGCCTGAACCGATGAAGCCCTTCATGAGCTTGTTGGCGAGGTAATAGTCCTCGGTGAGGAGCTGACCCGAGACATAGAACGCGACGCTGTCTGGCCCGTGCGCCTCAATGCAGGCCTG
>JBCBKF010000280.1:0-2803 GCA_038522255.1 Pseudomonadota bacterium | reverse complement strand
GCACAGACATCCTAGTGTGCGATTGTTTGCGCCGCGAACCGCATCCATCGCATGCGCATCTTGATCTTGCTCTGGAACTTGCCGAACGCAGTCATGTCAAACAATTGGTGCTCAGCCATCTCGACAAGAGCATGGATTACCGCACACTATGCGACGAAGTGCCGGACCATGTGACCGTGGGCTATGATGGGTTGGAGGTAATCGCATGAACGAGGCAGCCATTCTATCGCTGATCATGCTCCTTGGCTGGTTGGCTCTCGCTGGGTCCGCTTTTGCGTCATATCGGCTGAGTTGGGGCAAGACCGCGCAATTGGCACTGGCATGGCTGGCGATATTCGGAGGATTGTTTCTTCTGGCGCGCCTGTTGGGGCTGGAGCTGTGAGCGCAGTCGCTTGCGGAACCACGTCGCTACCATCCGAAACGTTTAACATAATATATATTATCCATCTCGGCCTAAAGGGTCTGTTGGGATGAGTGAAACCCAAATTCAACGCTTACTGTCGATCATGGCCCGATTGCGCAATCCCGATGGTGGCTGTGATTGGGATCTTGCGCAAAGCTTTGAGAGCATTGCTCCCTACACTATTGAAGAAGCGTATGAAGTTGCCGACGCGATAGAACGCGAGGACATGCAGGAACTGCGAAGCGAACTCGGAGATCTGCTGTTCCAGGTAGTCTTCCATGCGCGCATTGCCGAAGAAGCCGGTCACTTCGCGTTCGAAGACGTGGCGCGCGCAATCTCGGACAAAATGGTCAATCGGCACCCGCACATTTTTGCTAACGAAGGCGGTGCGATGGACAATGCGCGCTGGGAAGATCTCAAGGCGGCCGAACGCCAAAGCAGCGGGTCAACCAGCGCAATGGACGGTGTGGCAAAGGCGCTGCCGGCGCTCTTGCGGTCCGAAAAGCTCCAGAAACGCGCGGCACGTGTCGGTTTTGAATGGCACGATGCGCGCGGTCCGCGAGAGAAACTTGAGGAAGAACTCGAAGAGCTCGAAACGGCCAGCGACGATGAGCGGCTGATCGAAGCGGGCGATGTCCTATTTGTCGCTGTCAATATCATCCGCCGCTACGGCGTTGACGCAGAGCAGGCCCTAAAAGCCTCCAATGCCAAGTTCGAACGCCGCTTCCGTGCGATGGAAGCTCTGGCCCAAAGCGACGGTCGCGCATTCGACGCCCTGCCGCTCGATGAGCAAGAAGCCTATTGGCAACGTGTAAAGGCTGCGGAGAAAAGCCAAGGTTAGGCCCTTCAGGCCAGAAAATCAGGACCGAAAAACTGCAAGTACAGTATCATAGCGAGGCATATTGCCCCAATTCCTTGGGATTGAGGCGCACGGTAAGGCGCCGTTGAGGCCCCTCCTCGCCCTCACCAGCATCGCTTTCATCGACAACATCGCCATGCGCGTGCAACCAGGCAATCCGACGCCCATCGCTCAGCGGCACGGTCACTGTCACCTCGCGCGCCTTGGCCGTCAGGATCGCCGCAACCCGTTGCGAGAATGTTTCCAGGCCCTCGCCCGAAATCGCTGAAATCATGACCGATCCCTGCCCATGCGCTGCCTCGGCAAGCTCAGCACGATCCGCCTCGTCCAACAGGTCTGCTTTGTTCCACACTTCAAGGATTGGGATGTCGGAATCGCCGGTTTCCCGGTCAACAACCTCCAGGTCCGCAAGCACGTCGAGAACCTGTTTTTTCTGAGCTGCGTGCGACGGGTTTGCCATATCACGCACATGGCAGATCAGATCAGCGCCGGTGACTTCTTCGAGTGTCGCCCGAAACGCCGCGACGAGCTCAGTCGGCAAGTCAGAGATAAACCCCACCGTGTCGGACAGAATAACCTTTTCCACTCCAGGCAAACTGATCGAGCGCATGGTTGGATCAAGCGTTGCGAACAGCAGATCCTGCGCCATAACATCCGCGCCGGTCAGACGGTTGAACAGCGTCGATTTGCCAGCATTGGTGTAGCCGACCAGTGCGACGACCGGCCAGGGCGCCCTTCCCCGCCGCTCGCGATGCAGGCTTCGGGTCTTGCGCACCTGCTCCAACTCCCGGCGCAGGCGGCTCATCCGCTGGCGTATCATCCGGCGGTCAGCTTCGATCTGCGTCTCACCCGGGCCGCCAAGAAAGCCAAAGCCGCCGCGTTGACGCTCAAGGTGGGTCCAACTGCGCACAAGCCGGCTCTGCTGGTAATCGAGATGCGCCAGCTCCACCTGAAGCCGCCCTTCAGCGGTAGCCGCGCGCTCACCGAAAATCTCAAGGATGAGGCCCGTCCGGTCGATAACCTTGCGCTTGAACTTGTCTTCCAGATTGCGCTGCTGGATGGGCGTTAGCGCACCATCAACGATAACCAGTTCCGCCTCGTATTGCTCGCAGGCGATCTTGATGTTTTCCACCTGGCCTGAACCAAACAGAGTGTTCGGCTGCATCTGGCGCACGGTGAGCACTTCGCTATGCGCGATCACAACGCCGATCGCCAGGGCCAGCCCCTCGGCTTCTTCCAGGCGTTCCGCTGCATCCAGATCGTATGTAAGCGCGCGGACATCGGGGCACAGGACTAGGGCCCGCGCACCGCGGGTAACCTCGTCCATCAGATCATCGTCAAAACTCAGTCTTCGTCTTCTTCGAAATCGTCATCATCATCGTCATCCGGCCCATCGTGCAGATCGACCGGGCTTGCGGGCTGGATAGTGGAGACCGCGTGTTTATAGGCCAATTGGACAGCGCCATCGCGCTCCAACAGCATACAGAAAAGGTCATATGCTGCAATCCGGCCCTGCAGCATCACGCCATTGACCAGAAACA
>JBCBKF010000279.1:0-2815 GCA_038522255.1 Pseudomonadota bacterium | reverse complement strand
AACGCCCACCGTCATCCCAATTGCACTCGCCAGCAGGACGGCGCGCGGGAGGAAATCGAAGAAACCGCCAATCCCAAGACCGATCAGAAACAGCTCGATCGGATGGCCGACGGCACCCTTGTTGATATTAAGCTGCGTGATGTAGTGATGCGGCGCGTGGGTCAGCCAAAGTGGATACCAGTTGTGCATGCCACGATGCATCCAGTATTGGCCAAACTCAAAGATCAACGAGATCGCCAGTGCCTGGACAAGCAGCGGGAGACCTGTGAACCAGGCGAAACTTTCCCAGCTAAACCAGCCCTGAACCGCTTCGATCATCAAATCGTTGCCGATGTAATTGTCGGCCATCCGCAGAAAGGTGTAGCCCATCGCGACATAGAACATGTCAGTCGCGAATTCCTTCCACGTCAGTTTCCAGCTGTCATAGCGCGGATTGACCCATTCGAGCCCTAAAAGAAGGATGCGGAAACCAAGCCGGATCATGAACAGCGTCGAAAAGACGACCAGCCAGTTCGGACCCCAGTAGACAAAGGCCAGCATCGCAAACAGACAGAAGGGCTGGAAGTAGGTAAAGACGAATTGCCTGATCGGGCCGCCTTCGACCCGGCCAATATTCTCCCAGCCGACCGTGACCGGTGAATCCGCCCCGATTATCCGATTGCCTACCTGCACACCAGCCATGCTGCTCACCCCAGAATTAGTAAGGGCCCCTTGGCCCGAGATATTCCAACACTCGGATCGCCGCCAAGCGACCCCAATGTGACTATCCCTCTCCCGTGCGCATTTTCTGCTTTGTTAGGCATTCGAAGGTATCGATAATAACGATAGCGTCAAGAGTAACATTACCGGACTTCGGTTCGGAAAACATAATTTGTTGCAGATTTGCTGCACATATGAAATATAATGTCGCTGCTAGGTACGATCCATATAGGCTCTCCAACCGCCTAATTCGGTTATGTCTTCAGCGCCTGTCGTTGCGCGCGGTTCAGCTACAAAGCCTTTCACGCTCGACCCGTCGGAAAGCGTCACCGTGCCGATCGCCAGCGGCGCGGGAACTTCCGCTGTGAAGCTGCCAAATTGCGCCAGGCCCAATTCGTACACCTCCACCTTGATGGCCGCGCCGTCCTCAGCATGAACCAGCGCGGGTTTGGGCGGAACGCTGTCAGCCATCGCGTAAAGTCGGTAAGTCGGCGCGGTTTCGAAAGCGCCCACAAAAACGGCTTCGCGCGATGTAAGCTGCCAATGGAGCGGCATATCTTTAAGATGCGCGCCAACAACGGCCAGTTTTACGGTTTCCATTCTTCCCTCCAGGTCAAGCGGTGGATTTGGCGGCAGATCCGTTGCCTCCAGGTAACGCTGCGCAAGGCTCAGCAATTGGTCATCGCAATGCGCGGGGCCGATCAGCGTGACGCCGAAACCGGTTGCATTCTCCCGCGCACCAGCGGGCACCGCTACAGCCGCCATGTCGAGCAGATTGACGAAGTTGGTGTAGCGGCCAAGATTGCTGTTGAGCGCAACCGGCGCTGCGTCCAGCTCCGCTATGCGATACGTCGCCCCGGTCGTCGGGAATGCAAGCGCGTCGACATTCTCCCACATCGCATCGGTTTCGCGCTTTATTTCGGCCAGGCGATAAGCGCCGCGAAACGCTTCGACTGCGGTGATGGTTCTGCCCGGTTCCACAACTGCGCGCACGGTGGGGTCGATCGCATCGGGATTGCCGTCCAACAGGGCCTCGATCGCGGCGGTGCGCTCTGCCACCCATGGCCCGCTGTAAAGCAGGCTCGCCGCTTCATTGAGCAATTCGATATCCAGTTCGACAATCTCAGCCGACTTCGCCAAGGCGGCCAGCGCCCGCTGGTAGAGGAATTCGGACTGTGCATCGCCGAACCAGACACGCTGATCGCGCCGCGGGACGCCGATGCGCCGTGCCTGAAAAGAGCGCTTTTCAAGCGGCCTTGAATACGGATCGCGCTCGTCAAACCCCGCCACGACCTCATCGACAAGGCGCGCGTCAGAAATGGTGTCGGTGAATACGGTGATGCAATCGAGCGTGCGGCACGCCGGGACGAGGCCGGACGTGCTCCAGCGGCCTTTGGTCGGTTTGAAACCGATGAGGTGATTGAACGCCGCCGGCACACGGCCAGAGCCCGCCGTATCTGTGCCGAGCGCGAAGGCCACCAGCCCCGCGGCAACCGCCACCGCAGACCCGGAACTCGACCCGCCGCTTACATACCTGCGATTGTAGGCGTTGGCTGGCACGCCATACGGGCTGCGGGTGCCAACAAGCCCGGTGGCGAATTGATCAAGGTTGGTCTTGCCAACGCAAACGGCACCCGCTGCAATCAGCTGATCGACCACATGGGCCGATCGCTCTGGTGTATAAGCAAAGGCGGGGCACGCCGCGGTCGTGTCCAGCCCTGCAACATCAATATTGTCCTTCACTGCAAAGGGCACGCCGGCCAGGGCAAGGCTCTCACCAGCTGCAATGCGTTTGTCGATCTCACGCGCTGCAATGCGCAAATCATCGTCCGCCACGCGGCTTATCCAGATCGCCGACTGAATATAATGGTAAGCAGTTGCGCGCTCGATAACATCGTCAATGACGGACAATGCCGATGTCTTTCGCAACCGAACATCTTCGGCAATCTTCGATGGGTGCAAGCGGCCGAAACTGCTCATGCAGGTTTGAGCGCCAATATGGGCGCGCCCGGTTCTACCGGCTGGCGCTCGGCAATATACAAAGCTTCGATCGTGCCGCTTGCAGGGCTTTCCAGCGGGCTTTCCATCTTCATCGCTTCGATAACCGCAATGGTTT
>JBCBKF010000278.1:0-2833 GCA_038522255.1 Pseudomonadota bacterium | reverse complement strand
GTCGGGGCCAAAGACCGCTGAAAAGCTGGTGCCAAAGCGCTTGCGGTTCATCAAAAGGCCCAGAAGAAAGCCGATGGGAGAGACACCGATCTTTTGCATCAGAACGGGCCGGTGCTGATCGGGAAAGATGCCTCCGTTCAAGAAAACCATGCGCCCAAGGCCTCTTGCGCCTGAACACTCTTGCTGGCGGGCGAGCAATTCCTGGCCTACCGAGACACCGTAATCGTGCACCAGCGCGTCAAACCCAGTGATGCCAAGATGCGCAAGCAGAGCCTCCTGCAGATCGGCCTGGGAGTGGATTGAATAGCCACGCCCGGCAAAACCCTTGCGCGGCTTGTCCGACAGACCAAAGCCCAGCATGTCGCACGCGATCAGGCGATGTCGCGCACCCAGAGCCTCCCACGTCGCGCCCCAGTCCCACGCACAGGTCGGGTAGCCGTGGACGAGCAGCAAAGGCCTCGCGTTCATATCGCCTTCGCTCCAATAGGCAATTTGGTGCCCCTGAAACTCGAAGAAACTCGCCTTGTTACACCAGTCTTGCGTATCCATCTCGCCTGTCCATTGGTTATCGCTTGCCAAGCCATGCTAGGCCCGGCAGCGAGAGCGGCGCAAACGAATAAACGGAGTATGCAAATTGGGCTATCGGGTGGCCGTTGTCGGTGCGACCGGCAATGTTGGACGCGAAATGATGCAGATCCTCGCCGAGCGCGAGTTTCCGGTGGAAGAGGTCGCTGCGGTCGCCTCCTCGCGCTCGCATGGCACCGAGGTGGAGTATGGCGACAGCGGCCAGATGCTCAAATGCCAGAATATCGAGCATTTTGACTGGTCTGGCTGGGATATTGCGCTGTTCGCGGCGGGAAGCGGCGCGGCCAGGGAATACGCGCCAAAAGCGGCGGCGGCGGGCTGCGTGGTGATCGACAATTCCTCGCTGTTCCGCATGGATCCCGACGTGCCGCTGATCGTGCCCGAGGTGAACCCGGATGCGATTGGGCTTTATTCAAAGCGCAACATTATCGCCAATCCCAATTGCTCGACCGCACAGCTGGTCGTGGTATTGAAGCCACTGCACGATGCGGCCACGATCAAGCGTGTCGTGGTCTCGACCTATCAGTCCGTATCCGGCGCGGGCAAAGCGGGGATGGATGAGCTGTTCGAGCAATCGCGCGCCATCTTTGTCGGCGATCAGGTTGAGCCTTCCACCTTTACCAAGCAGATCGCCTTTAACGTCATCCCGCATATCGATGTATTCCTTGAGGATGGTTCCACCAAGGAAGAATGGAAGATGATGGTCGAGACCAAGAAAATCCTCGATCCGAAAATCAAATTGAACGCGACCTGTGTTCGGGTTCCGGTCTTTGTCGGCCACAGCGAGGCGGTGAATATCGAGTTCGAGGACGAAATCAGCGCAAGCCAAGCGCAAGAGATCCTGCGCGAGGCTCCCGGCATCATGCTGATCGATAAGCGCGAGGATGAAGGCTATGTCACGCCCGTCGAAAGCGCGGGCGACGGCGCGACCTATGTCAGCCGCGTGCGCGAAGACCCGACGGTCGAAAACGGGCTGACGCTGTGGTGCGTATCGGACAATCTGCGCAAGGGCGCAGCGCTCAACGCGGTGCAGATTGCCGAGCTTCTGGGTCGGCGGCATTTGAAAAAGGGATAATGCGATGCGCGCACTGATTGCTGTTTTCCCCGCTCCGGCGCTGCTGTTCGCGCTGGCTGCCTGTGACAACGGCGTCCCGCCGCCGGGCCAGGAGCCGCTGCGGCCCAGCACGCCGCAGGTGAGCGAAGGTGAAGTTGTGCTGCGCGGGCAGGGGCTTATTGCAGGGTCTGAAGCGTTCTACTTCGCTGCCGGGCGCAACGAGGTGGAGGCGGCGATACTTCCCATTCTGGGCGAGCCTGTCGATATCACCGCGAACACGCAATGCGGCACAGGCGCGATGGAATTCACCGAATATGAAGGCGGCTTGATCCTCAATTTCCAGCGCGGCGCTCTGGTGGGCTGGAATTCGCGCGATGGCTCCAGCGCGGCAAGCGTGGTGGGAAATGTTCAGATCGGGACGCATCGCGATGCAGCGAAGGATGCACAGGGGTTCGCCGCGATCGAAGGCAGCACGCTGGGCGATGAATTTGCGCTGGGCGAAGCGATGGGTGGCTTTTTCGAAGATGACGCGGTGGTTATGCTCTATGCGGGAGCGCAGTGCTTTTTCCGATAGGTCCGGGAGACTTAAATGACACTTAAGGCAGATTTATTCTTCAGTTTCCGTTCGCCGTACTCCTACCTTGCGATAGGTCGCTACCGGGCGATGGCGGAGGAACATACCGTCGATATCGCCTTGCGGATCGTATGGCCGATTGCGGTCCGCGATCCTGACATCCTGTTTACCGGCAATCGCGCAGCGCCGCTCTACATTGTGAAGGATGCGATGCGCGTGGGCGAATTTCTCGGCATTCCGATTCGCTGGCCGCGCCCCGACCCGGTGGTGCAAGACCGCAATGCGGGCGCGATTGCAAAAGACCAACCGCTCATCCGCCGCGTCTGCCGCATTGGCCAGGTGGCCGTGCGCCGAGGCAAGGGCATGCAGTTTGCCGACGAACTCTCGCGGGTCATCTTCTCAGGCGAAATCGATAACTGGCATGAAGGCGATCACATCGCCGGCGCGGCCGAGCGCGCCGGGCTGGACCTCGCTGAACTCGACGCAGAAGCGGTGAGCGAGAGCGCCGCGCTCGACGCCGAGATTGCGGCCAATCAGGACGCGCTTGAGGCGGCGGGCCATTGGGGTGTGCCCACGCTCGTATACGGTCCTGCCCAAAAAACGGTTCGCCTTCGAATACG
>JBCBKF010000277.1:0-2869 GCA_038522255.1 Pseudomonadota bacterium | reverse complement strand
TTCGAGGCAATTGCCTCGAACGCCTGCTGATTGATCGCCATGCCCCGCTCAAAATCGTCCTGGGTGAGAATGTCGATCACTTCCAGCTCGAAAATCAGATCAGAACCTGGCGGGATCGGCGATCCGGGCCTTGCGGCGTTGCCGTAGCCGAGTTCGGACGGGATCGAGAGCTTGTATTCGCCGCCTTTCTGCACGCGCTGCAGGCCTTTGAAAAAGCCTTCGACGGTGGCGCCTTGTTCGATCGGGAAGGGCGTGCCTTCCTCCGGAAACACCCCTGGTGCAGGCCAGGGGATGTCGCGGCTTTCATCAAACTGCGTGCCATCCGTCAGATAGCCGCGATAATTCACAAACACGACTTGGCCAGCTTCAGCCACCGGGCCAGCGCCTTCGACCAGGGTTTCAAGGGTCAGCTGCTTGGCATCTCCGCCAGCTTGCGCTGCGGCGACTTCTTCGATCACCTCAACCTTGTTCCAATTGATCGGCGCTGCTGCAACTGCGACCACCGCGCCAAGGCCAATCGCCGCGGCAATGCCGAGCCAAAGCTTGGTGAGCGAGCCTTTGGGAACGGGTTTCAATGGAACACGCGTAATTTCGGTCATTTTCGATCCCTGAAAAAGGCGTCGGCGCGCCAGGAACGCGCACGACAAATACAGACCAGCCGCCCCACCCGCAAACCCCCACAAGCAAAAAGGGGCGTGAGAGCCGTTGGCCTCACGCCCCTTTGGCGTATGTGTTTTCGCGTTTCAAGCGGTTCGCACACAAACCGCAAACGCCGGACGCAGCGACCGCGTTACTTGACGCCGTCGCGCTCCATGCGCTTACGCTCAAGCTTGCGGGCACGGCGCACAGCAGCGGCCTTTTCGCGGGCGCGCTTCTCACTCGGCTTTTCGTAGTGGCGACGCAGTTTCATCTCGCGATAAACGCCTTCACGCTGCAGCTTCTTCTTGAGCGCACGAAGGGCCTGATCGACATTGTTATCGCGAACCATGATTTGCATAAACTACCACTACCTCACATATCAAAAGCACAGAGCCCGCTGGTTATCAGCGCGGGATTGCGCGGAAAATTGACGACAAAAAGGGCGCGAATCTGGCGGTAATACCGCTCCAATCGCGCTCGGACTGCCGATGGTATAGCCCAAGCCTGTGAATTTGGCAAGGTTTGACAGCCTGAAGACAGCGCTAGGCAGCGCTCGCTTGCCTCGTTATGGCGCGGCTTATGCCGGTTGTGTCCCTATCCCCCTGGGTTGCCTGCGTGCTGGTCGCTTGCGGCGGCGCGGCGGGTTCGGTTGCGCGTTATCTGCTTGGAACCGCGGTTATGAATTTTTTTGGCGGCTCCGGGTTTCCCTGGGCGCTGCTTGCAATCAACACGCTGGGCTCGCTTTTCATGGGGCTTTTATTCGGCTGGTTCTACCTCAATGACGGCGGGAGCGAGAGCCAGCGCCTGTTGTTTGCGGTTGGCATGTTAGGCGGATTTACAACTTTCAGCGCGTTCAGCCTGGAGATTATCCTAATGATCCAGAAAGGCGAGATCGGCCTCGCATTCGCCTTTATCGCTGGCTCTGTGATCGCGGCAGTCGCAGCGCTTTATGCGGGGCTGATCATGATGGGGCCTGCCAAATGAGCGGCGCTTCCGATGATGTACGCCAGTTCACCGTCAGCGAAGATGATGACGGTATCCGGCTCGATCGCTGGTTCAAACGCAACCTGCCGCAGATCGGCTTTGCGACCGTTTCGCGCTGGGCGCGCACGGGGCAGGTTCGCGTCGATGGCAAGCGCGCCAAGCCCGAAGATCGCCTGTCCGAAGGCCAGACCTTGCGCGTGCCACCGGGGGGAGAGAGCCGTGCCGGCGGCGCCAAACGCCCGCGCCGCGAACTGAGCGCTGACGACATCGCCGAGGCGCGCGCCATGGTGATCCGCGAAACGCCCAGCGCTATCGTCCTCAACAAGCCGCCCGGCCTTGCCACCCAAGGCGGCTCCAAGACCACTCGTCATGTCGATGGATTGCTCGACGCCTTTGTTGAGACCGAAGACACACCCCGCCCCCGCCTCGTCCACCGGCTGGACAAGGACACATCCGGCGTCCTCCTGATCGCGCGCACTCCGGGCTCAGCCGCCGCCTATTCCAAGCGCTTTTCCGGACGCAGCGCGCGAAAGGTTTACTGGGCGCTGGTCGTGGGCCGGCCCGAAGTCACCGAAGGCACAATCGACGCCCCTCTCGCCAAGCAGCCGGGCACAGGCGGCGAAAAGATGCACGTCGATGAGGAGAGCGGCCAGGTCGCCAAGACCCGCTATCGCGTGATCGACCGCGCCTCGGACAAGGCCGCCTGGGTCGAGCTTGAGCCGCTTACAGGCCGCACGCACCAACTGCGCGTCCACATGGCTGCAATCGGCCACCCGATAGTTGGCGATGGCAAATATGGCGGGCGCGATGCCTTCCTGACCGGGGCGATCAGCCGCAAGATGCACTTGCATGCGCGCCGCCTGATCATCTCAGAACCCTCAAACCAGGCGGCCAAGGGCACGGCGGGAGGCAAGCTGGACGTGACGGCTGAGCTGCCAGCGCATTTTGCCGCCAGCATGGAGGCGCTGGGCTTTGAAGAGGGCCAATCGGATGCAAGCCCGATCCGCAATGAAGCACCCGAGCGCACGCCTGCAGAAAAGAAACAGGCCGCGCGCCAACACGCCAAGCAATATCGCAAGAGCCGCCGGGGCGAACGTCGCACCCGCGCGACCTCGGCATCCGCGCCGCCCGCGGCCGCCCTGGCGACGTCGATGATCGAGACGGTGCGGCCCTCTGAGGGCTCGGCCATGCTCTCGCGCGCGGCCGCCGCCACCAGCGTCCCGTCGGGCGAGAGGGCCATGCCGAA
>JBCBKF010000276.1:0-2870 GCA_038522255.1 Pseudomonadota bacterium | reverse complement strand
CCCAGCGCGCGCTTTGAGGCTGTCTGGCGCAATCGGCCTGCGCTGCGATGCTGGTACCCGCCAATGCCGTGCACGCGCAAGCAGGGGCCGCGCCGCAGACGCCGCCGCAGATCGCGCCGCCCAATCGCACTGAACTGGTTCCGCCGCGCATCCGGCGTGAGGACCGGCCCACCACCTTGACGATTGATGGCGATCTGGAACGTGCGCCCTGCGCCCTGGATCGCAGCGAATACGCCGATATCAAATTGACGCTGCAGGGCGTCGACTTCATCGGGCTGGACGCAGCGCCAGGCGTTTCGCTCGCTCCGTCCTATCAAAGCTATGTCGGGCGCGAACTGCCGCTTGCCGTGCTGTGCGATATCCGGGCGCGTGCCAATGGCATCCTGCGCGCGCAGGGCTATCTGGCGACGGTCGAGATCCCGGAACAGAGCCTGGCCGACGGCGTACCCGATTTTCGTGTCATCTTCGGCCGGCTGACAGCGGTGCGCGTGCGCGGCGATGCGGGTCCATCTGAGACGACCGCTGCGCGGTATCTGCGCAAACTGGTGGAACAGGATGTTTTCAACACGCGCGACGCGGAACGGTATCTGCTGCTTGCGGATGATCTTCCCGGCCTGAATGTTCGTCTGTCGCTGCGCCCCGCGGTGAACGGACAGCCAGGCGATCTGGTGGGTGAGATTGCCGTGCTGCGGCAAAAGGCATCGGTCTTTGCCAATGTCCAGAACCTTGGTTCGAGCGCGATCGGTCGTTTTGGTGGCACGATCCAAGGGGAAGTCTACGACATTACGGGCCTTGGCGACCGCACTTTCCTCACCGCGTTCAGCACGCTGGAATTTGTCGAGCAGCAGACTTTCCAGTTCGGCCACGACTTTGCCGTGGGCGGCGAGGGGCTGCGGTTGGGCGGGAGCCTGACCTATTCGACCACTGAGCCGGACAACAATCTGCCGGGCATTCAGATTGAATCGGAAAGCATCATTGGCAGCCTTTTTGCCAGCTTCCCGGTTGAGCGCTCGCGCGAGATCACGTCTTATCTCGATCTGGGCGTCGATATCGTTGATCAGAATGTCGATGTGAGCGGTGTGCCACTGAGCGAAGATAGGGTGCGCACCCTCTATCTGCGGGCCAGCCGACAATTCACTGATGCGCGCAGTGTGCAGCGGCTGGATGGCTACACCCCGTTCGAACCCCGATTGCGGTATGGTTACGGCGTGGAATTGCGCCAGGGCTTTGACGTATTTTCCGCAAGCCCGGATTGCCGCGAAGATCTGCTGGGCTGCGTCACCGATGGTGCGGTGCCTCCAAGCCGGATCGAATCCGATCCCACGCCTTTCCTGATCCGGTACGATGCGCGGTTTGAATACCGTCCCACGCCCGAATGGACGCTCGCAGCAAGCGCGCAAGGGCAGGTAACGAGCAGCCCGCTGCCCGCCTTTGAGGAGTTTGCCGGGGGCAGTTTCTCAATCGGGCGCGGCTATGATCCCGGCGCGGTTCTGGGTGATAGCGGCTTTGGCGGGGTGTTTGAGGTGCGATATGGATCGCTTGCGCCCAAGGATGCAGACGCGATCGCCTATCAGCCCTATGTCTTCACCGATGTCGCTGTGGCCTGGAACGAAGATCCCAGCCGCGAGCAGTTCAATCCGGACCAGTTGTGGTCCGCCGGTGCCGGTCTTCGGGCAGCCTGGGGCTCGAATATTCAGGGCGACTTTCTTGTTGCCGTCCCGCTTGAGCGCCCGGACCTGGCGACCTCTTTGGGCGATGTTCGGATCCTGTTTTCCGTGACCGCCCGCCTTTTCCCGTGGAGATATTGAGATGGCGATGCTGACCAAGAACCGCGCGCGCCTGTTGCTGGGCGCTGGCCCGATGGCTCTGGCGATATCGCTGACCCTGGCACCCGAACGCCTGCGCGCTCAGGCGATCCAGGCGACAGAAACGTTCGTTGTTGGAGCCGGCTCTCGAGAACCCTCATCGCCAACCAGTGAATTCATCTTCGTCGATGAGGCAACTACCGTCATCGACTGGACGCCGGACGTGAATGCGAACGGCGATGTCTTGCCCTTCCTGCCTGATGGCAACACCGTCACATTTGAAGGCACGTTCGGATCGCCTGAGTTTGGCGTCCTCAATCGCATCCTGCCCACCGCGAATGGCGATGTGGTGATGATCGACGGGGCGGTGATCTCGCAATTTTTCGACGTTTCGGGTAATCCAACAACCGGAGGCACGATCGCGTTTTATTCGCCTACGGGTATTCTGGTAGGGGGAACCGCCACATTCGATGTCGGAAGCCTGATCCTCACCGCGATCGAGCCGAGCACTGACAGCTTTATCAATTTTAATGAGAATGGTGGACCGCTCGACCTGGGCGATCCCAACAGCCCTTCGACCAGCTCGGTCATCGTCAGCGCCGGCGCGCAGATTAACGCACCATTGGAGGACTCTTTCCTGATAGTGGCGGCACCCGAGGTGCAGATGCAGGGCCAGTCGCGCGTCAATGGCAGCCAGGCGTTTGTCGGAGCGAGCGCTGCGAGCGTGTCGGTCACCAACGGCCTGTTCGACATTCAGATACCGGTCGGCACGGATGTCACAACGCCGATCCAAGTCACCGGCGATGTTGGAGGCCCTGCGAGTTCAGGCGCGGGCGACAATCACATCATCTACGCAGTCGCTAAGGCGATCAGCGATCCGATCAGCATGATCTTCAGCGGCAATCTCGGCTTTGATCCCGCGGTGAATGCCAGCATCGTCAACGGCGAGATCATCCTGTCGGCCAATTACGATGTCAACGGGCGCTCCGTTGCCGGTGGGACTACCGTGCCGGGTGTCAACGCGATCTTCTCCGAACCCGACGACCCGTTTAATCCGCTCCCAGC
>JBCBKF010000275.1:0-2920 GCA_038522255.1 Pseudomonadota bacterium | reverse complement strand
CTGTGCGCTGATGGGGCTGAGCTTTCACCGCCATACCGCAAGACGGCCCAGCAAAATGGCAACACCAGAGGCAAGGCGACCAGCGTGACCAGGGTGTAGTATCCCAGGTTGGCAAGCGCGGCGAGCGAGAGGCACCCTGCCAGCAACAAGGCCTTGTAAATCGGTTCGGCCAGTTTGGCCCGGACCGTACCGACGACTGGCGATGAGAGGATCGCCTTGGCTGCGCCCTCGCTCAGAAACAGCGAATGGAGCGCAATCGAAAGCGTGGTGAAGGAGATGTACATAGCGTAGCTGCTGAGGCTTAGCAGAAGGTGAAACGCCATACCCGCTGCGATCCCTGCGTGGCGCGTGCTCCGAAAGAGCAGCGCTGCGGCGATGAGGCCTTCGACGATAAACGTGCCGTAGATAGCCGACGCGTCCATGAGGGGCCCTTGAATGGCGGAAAGCGGCCAGGGCATTTCGCGCCACAAGGTTGTCGCGCAGCTGGTCACCGGGTTCAGGAAATCGGTGTTGATCTTGTGGAAGATGCCATAAAAATACATCACCAGAAGCGCTGCACAGCCTGCGGGTGCGAAGCGTTCAAACACTTTGCCAAAATGATCGTTTCGGACCATCGCGGTAAGGAAAGAGAGCCAGTATCCCAACAAGGCTGCGGCTCGGACAATGGTGTGATTGGACTGGACCGGCGCCTGCAACACCGTGCTCACCGCGCTGATGAACATCACGACGAACAATAGGGGCGCAGATGAGGGGCGGAACAGCAGCGCCAGCGCCGCAAGGCCAAGCGCCGCCATGTCCCATGTCGGCATGATCTTGTATTCAAACGCGTAATTGGCGCAGTGGAAGACGGTGAAAAACGCGAATATCGTTGCAAAAATCTCGCGCCGATAGCGGCTTGTATCCTCTGCGTCGCTGATCAGCGGACGGGCCAGCAGAAACAGTGCCACCCATCGTCCCGCGCGCATCAGCGGATAGAGGATGGCCGCCATGGCGGAATTGGAAAATACCCAGCGATTGAGCCGGTTGAACGCATCCGACGGGGTCGAAAGCGCAGCCATGTAGGCAACCGCCTTGTCGCCTGAAAAGCGCGTGCCACGATCATCGACGACCATGCCGCCATCCAGATCAAACCCTTCGCCTTCGAAACGGGAACGCAGCGCCTCGTCCTCGCGCAGGTTCACAAGGCGCACCTCATCCGCACGTTGAAGCCGGACCATGCTGACATATTTGGTGCAGAACGGGCACTCGCCGTCGTAATAAACGCTGATCACGCTATCATTTCCCTTAGCCCGGACAAGCTTTAGGGAAACATGCCTAACAAGAGGCTAAAGGGGTGCAGTGATTGTCAGAGCTGATCAGTGTCAAACGGTTTTGCTCTCACCCTCAATACATCCCGTCAATCCGCGGCATGTAACGGTCGCGGATCTTGTGCCGGCGAATTTTCATGCTCGGCGTCATTTCCTCGTTTTCGATTGCAAAGGCTTCGTCGGCGAATTCGAACTTGCGGACCTTCTCAGTCACCGACAGGTCCTTGTTCGTGCGATCAACTGCCTCGCGCACGGCTTTCTTGAAAGCGGGCAAATCCTGCAGCGCCTGCAGGTCAAAATTCTCGCCATTGGCCTGTGCCCATTCAAGCGCCCATTCCGCGTCCGGCACGATCAGGCCGACAACATAGGGGCGCTTGTCCCCGCTCACCATCGCCTGAGCAATTTCCGGCTGGAGCGTCAGCATGCCTTCGATCTTTTGCGGCGCGACATTGTCGCCCTTGTCGTTGACGATCATGTCCTTCTTGCGATCGGTGATGACAATGCGGCCCTTGTCGTCAAGGTGTCCTATGTCGCCCGTGTGCAGCCAGCCATCCTTGATCGTGCGCTGGGTTTCGGCCTCATTCTGCCAATAGCCGTGCATCACCAGCTCACCGCGGCACAGGATTTCGCCATCGTCAGCGATGCGGATTTCGACGCCGCGCATGGGCGGGCCGACCGTGTCCATCTTGAGGCCCACAGCAGGGCGGTTGCAGCTCATGATGGGCCCCGCCTCGGTCTGGCCATAGCCTTGCAGCATGGTGAGGCCCATCGCGTCGAAGAAATTGCCGACCTCGGGGTTGAGCGGCGCGCCGCCGGAGACCATCGCCTTGATCCGCCCGCCAAACTTGGCGCGAATTTTGGGGCGCAGCGCTTTCTCGATCAAGAAATCCATCGGGCGGTCGCGCTTGCGCGGCTTTCCCTCGTGCGCCTTGTCGGCGATCTTGATCGCCCTATCGAGCAGAAAGCTGGCCGTTTTGCCCTGCTTTTCGATCTGCTTCATGATCCGCGTGCGCAGCACCTCGAACAGGCGCGGGACCACGACCATGATCGTTGGCTGCACTTCTTCGATGTTGGAGGCGAGCTTTTCGAGCCCTTCCGAATAGTAAATCTCACCTTCCAACGCGATGGGCAGATATTGCCCGGCGGTGTGCTCGTAAGCGTGGCTCAAAGGCAGGAAGGATAAGAAGCGCTCGTCTTTGACACCGAAATCCTCGATCACGATATTGCCAGCGCCCGCGATGTTGCACAAGATGGCGCCGTGGTGCTGCTTCACCCCGCGCGGCGCTCCGCCCGTGCCGCTGGTGTAGATGAGACAGGCAGTGTCTTCGCGCTCTATCGTGGCGATGCGCGCTTTGACGGCGGCTCGCGCGGCTTGCGCATCGCCGACGGTCATCGTGCTCCAATCGTGATACTGAAATCCGGGGGATTGGCGCCGCTTGAGGTCTTCGATGCCAATCACGTGATCGACATTGCCGGTACGCGCGATGGCGCCGACCACCGGTCCAAGCATCTTTTCGGTCGAAACGAACACCGCGCGCGCGCCCGAATTGTCGAGGATGTGCGCGTGATCGCGCTCCGTGTTGGTGATATATGTCGGTACCGAGATGCAGCCG
>JBCBKF010000274.1:0-2928 GCA_038522255.1 Pseudomonadota bacterium | reverse complement strand
ATGTCGGCGATGCCGGCTGCGTCGGTCACGCCCACCGGCGTTGAGGAATCAAACACAACTTCGATGTGCAAGCCATTGTTCTTGAACAGGAGGCCCTTGTCGGTCTTGCCCACGTACTGGCTTTCATCCACCAGCTTGCCGTCGTTCTCGTCCGCAAGGTCAGCCCAGCTCTGGTCCACAAGCGGCAGCGCCTGGTCTAAGAATTCGCGCCCGCGCTTGATCACCGCAGCCCCGCGTTCCTCATCGTACCCACCGGGCCGCGCGGGCGGCGCATCGAGCGCGTCGGTGCCGTAGAATGCATCGTAGAGCGAGCCCCAGCGCGCATTGGCCGCGTTCAGCAGGAAACGCGCATTGAGGATCGGCACCACCAATTGCGGGCCCGCCATGGTCGCGATTTCAGGATCGACATTCTCAGTTCCGATGGTGAAGTCGCCCGGTTCGGGCACGAGATAGCCGATCTCGCTCAGAAAGGCGCGGTATTCGGCCGCATCGTGAGGTTTACCCCGCCGCTCGGCATGCCACGTATCGATCTGCGCCTGAAGGTCTTCGCGGCGTGCGAGCAGCGCGCGGTTGCGCGGGTTGAACTCATTGACCAGCGCCGCAAAGCCCGCCCAGAACGCATCCACATCGCGCCCGAGCGGCGCCAGAACCTCGTTCTCAAGGAAAGCGGCCAGCCGCTCGTCCACCGAAAGGCCGGCGCGTTGTGTCATTGTCGTCATGCAAGTGTCCTCATTTACTCGATTCGCATCGGGTCCTGGGGAGGAGGACGTGTGCGCCTATGGCCGCGGCGCCGGGCAATTGCAACGCGGGGCTTGACCATCCCCGAATGGCTATCGCTTCCCGATGGGTTGGAACCCTATGAAAGGGCGGCTAGGCAGGCGTTTCGTGACATTGCCTTGCAAGGAAGCTTCATGACCATGCGCCTGCGCGCCGCGCGCCTTTCCGATCTTGAGCATCTGTATGAAATGGCCAAGCTAACTGGCGGAGGATTCACCAATCTTCCCGCTGATCGCAAAGCGCTTTTGGCCAAGCTTGAGCGCGCTGCCGAGGCCTTTTCCCGAGCTGAAGAGACGCTGGCGGATGAACAATTCGTGCTCGTGCTGGAAGATGTCGAGACGGGCGCGGTGCGCGGAACCTCGCAGCTGATGAGCAAGGTCGGGCAGCAATGGCCGTTTTACTCCTATCGCCTCAACACGCTCACCCAATACAGCCAGGAGCTGGACCGCACGGTGCGCACCGAAATGCTCAACCTTGTCACCGATCTGGAAGGCTGCAGCGAGGTGGGCGGGCTGTTCCTTCACCCCAATGAGCGCGCCGGTGGCCTGGGCCTGCTGCTTGCACGCTCGCGCTATCTGTTCATCGCCATGCACCGCGCGCGCTTTGCCGACAAGGTCATCGCCGAATTGCGCGGCATCATCGATGAACGCGGCGACAGCCCGTTCTGGGACAATGTCGCAGGCCGCTTTTTCGGGATGAGTTTCAACGAGGCAGACTATTTCAACGCGATCAACGGCAACCAGTTCATCGCCGACCTGATGCCCAAGCACCCGGTCTATGTCGCCATGCTTGATGAAGATGCACGCAAGGTCATCGGAGTGCCGCATCTGTCGGGCCGCGCGGCGATGCGGATGCTCGAAAACGAAGGCTTTTACTATGACGGCTATGTCGACATTTTCGACGGGGGGCCGACCATGGTGGCGCTGACCGACCAGGTGACGAGCGTCAAGGACAGCTGCTCGGCGAAGCTTTGCGGCATCGACCTTGCCGAAGGGGAGCGCGCGATCCTGGCAACCGGCTGTCTCGACACGTTCCGCGCTTGCTTTGGCGCGCGCGCATTCGATGGCGCAGGCCAGGTGGCGATTGATGCCGTTGCGGCGGACACGCTCGACGTGCGCGAAGGCGACACGGTATGGAGTGTGGCAAGATGAGCTTGCGCGAAATCAACTTTGACGGGATTGTTGGCCCCAGCCACAATTACGCTGGCCTCAGCCTCGGCAATATTGCCAGTGCCAGCCACAAGGGTGATCCGTCCTATCCGCGCGCCGCCGCGCTTCAAGGCGTGGCCAAGATGCGCGGCAATCTTACGCGGCTCGGAGTGCAGGGTTTTCTGCTTCCCCTGCCCCGGCCCAATCAATGGCTTCAAAGCCAGCTCGCGCTCGATGAAACTGCCCCGCCCCAGCTTCACGCCGCGCCGTGGTCCGCCTCCAGCATGTGGACCGCCAACGCCGCGACCGTCAGCCCTGCGCCGGACACACGGGACGGCAAGTGCCACCTGACCGTCGCCAACCTCGTCACAATGCTCCACCGCGCGCAGGAATGGCCCGACACGCTGCGCCAGCTTGAGATTGCCTTTGGTGATCGCGACCACTTCACCGTGCATGAGCCCGCGCCGCGCACCTTCGGCGATGAAGGCGCAGCCAACCACATGCGATTTTGCGAAAGCCATGGCAGCGCGGGCGTGGAAGTCTTCGTCTTTGGCCGCCCTGGTGGCAAATTCCCTGCCCGCCAGCACGAACAGGCCAGCCGCCTCGTCGCGCGCTCGCACGGTCTTGATCCGGACAGATGCGTCTTCATCGAACAAAACCCCGCAGCCATCGAAGCCGGCGCGTTTCACAATGACGTCGTCTCGGTTGCGAATGAACGCGTGCTCTTCACCCATGCCGAAGCCTTCGCCGACCAAGCCGGAGCTTACGGAGCCATCCGTGCCGCCTTTCCGACGCTCGAAGTGGTCGAAGTGCCAAGCAGCTCCGTCAGCCTTGAAGAGGCAATCCGCACCTATCTCTTCAACGCGCAATTGATCACCCAGCCCGATGGCACCATGGCGCTGATCGTGCCTGAGGAATGCCGCGAGAGCCAAGCTGTATGGGCCTATTGCGAGGCGATGATGGCGGGCAACGGACCGATCCGCGACGTTGTTCCGGTCGATGT
>JBCBKF010000273.1:0-2952 GCA_038522255.1 Pseudomonadota bacterium | reverse complement strand
AACCCGCATGAAGATGCTTTTGTCGCTGGCTCGGGCATGATTGACGGGCGACCTGCTGTGGTCGGTGTGCAAGATTTCAACTTCATGGGCGGCTCAATGGGAATGGCCGTGGGAATGGCATTTTGCGCCGCAGCCGAGCGCGCGCTGACCCGCAAATGCGCGTTCATCGTTGTCACCGCAGCGGGCGGTGCGCCCATGGTGATCGCAGCGCGGGCAAACCCGCCCGTTTTCCTCATACTCGGCAACAAACAGCATTTCGTTGCAGTTCGAGCACTTGATCCAAAGATCCTTTTCGGTGCTCTTCTTCTCCTCGCCAAAGCCGAGCGAATTGCGAACGCGGTTGAACCAGCTCATGCGGCACTGTCCTTGATTGCGGCGACCATGCTTGCTGTTAGGTCATGTAAGTGCTGCGGGGCGGCATCGCCATGTTTGCCGACCAGATCGACCAATGCAGAGCCGACGACAACGCCGTCTGCGACCTTGGCAATGGCGGCGGCCTGCGCAGGTTCACGCACACCAAATCCAACCGCGACGGGCAGGTCTGTCTGCACTTTGAGAGCGTTCACAGCCTCTTCAATTGAGCTTTGCGCGGCCTGTTGCAGGCCCGTGATCCCCGCGACCGAGACGTAGTAAAGAAAGCCGCTCGCGTTACTCAGCACCGCTGGAAGGCGCGCGGCATCTGTGGTCGGGGTCGCAAGCGGGATCCAGCTCACATCGTGCATATCGAGCTCTTCGGCGAGCTCGGAGTTTTCCTCCGGCGGCATGTCGACGCAGATGACGCCATCCACGCCCGCGCGATCGCAGCGCTGTGCGAACCAGCCCACGCCGCGCCGGATCATCGGGTTGGCATAGCCCATCAGAATAAGCGGGACGTCCGGGTGGCGCTGCGCGAAATCGCCCGCAATCTGGAACACGTCTTCGGTGGTCGTGCTCTTGGCGAGGCTGCGCAGGTTGGCGGACTGAATGGCGGGGCCATCGGCCATCGGATCGGTGAACGGCATACCCAGCTCAATCACGTCGGCGCCGCCTTCAACGAGTGAGTCGAGATTGGCAGCCGTGTCGCCATCGCCAGCCGTGATGAAGGCGACGAAAGCGGCGTGCGGTTTGGCAAAGGCGGATTGGAGGCGGTTAGTCATCGTTGCCTTCAACAAGTTGTTCTAAGTCAATTTCATTCGGCTCGGGCAGCTTCGTCCCGCACCATGGGCAGTAACTGATCTGAATCACTCCGCCACCAGCCTCGTTCAGAATGATAAGCCCATAACTTCCGTCTTTTGGGGTTCGATGAACCATACAATCAGGGCAGTCAAAGCGATCAGGATGATCTTCGCAAGTGTATTCAGCGTGGCACTGCATCATTTCGCAGCAGTGCTTCAAATCTCCACCCCAAGCTTTTCCGCAACGGTAAAGATGTCCTTATCGCCGCGTCCGCACAGGTTCATCAGCACGATTCTGTCCTGATCCATCTCTTTCGCCCGCTCGACCACAGCGTGGAGCGCGTGGCTGGGTTCCAATGCGGGGATGATGCCTTCGGTGCGGCAGAGCAGTTGGAAGCCCTCCAAAGCCTGATCATCAGTCACAGCTGTGTATTCGACGCGGCCGCTTTCTTTGAGCCAGGCGTGCTCAGGGCCAATGCCGGGGTAATCGAGCCCGGCGCTGATCGAGTGGCCTTCGGTGATCTGGCCGTCCTCGTCTTGCAATAGGTAGGTCTTGTTGCCGTGAAGCACCCCCGGCGCACCGCCCAAGAGGCTGGCGGCGTGTTCATCGCCATCAAGGCCGTGGCCGCCCGCTTCGACGCCGAGCATCGCGACATCGGTATCATCGAGGAAGGGATGGAACAGGCCAAGGGCGTTCGAGCCGCCGCCAATGCAGGCGACCAAGAGGTCGGGCAGCTTGCCCGTACGCGCCAGCATTTGTGCGCGCGCTTCCGAACCAATCACGCTTTGGAAGTTGCGCACCATTTCGGGGTAGGGGTGCGGGCCTGCCGCGGTGCCGATGATGTAGAACGTGTCGTGCACATTCGCGACCCAATCGCGCAAGCCTTCGTTCATCGCGTCCTTGAGGGTCGCGCCGCCGCTGGTGACGGGGACGACTTCGGCGCCCAAGAGCTTCATGCGAAAGACGTTGGGCGATTGGCGCGCGACATCCTCGGCGCCCATATAGATCACGCAGGGCAGGCCAAAGCGCGCGCACACCGTCGCAGTCGCTACGCCGTGCTGGCCCGCGCCGGTCTCCGCGATAATGCGGGTCTTGCCCATGCGCCGGGCAAGCAGGATCTGGCCGATGCAATTGTTGATCTTGTGCGCGCCGGTGTGGTTGAGCTCGTCGCGCTTGAACCAGACTTGCGCGCCTTTGCCGTCTGCCGCGCCTTCGCGAACATGCTCGGTCAGCCGTTCAGCGTAATAGAGTGGGGAGGGGCGGCCCACATAGTGTTCGAGCAGATCGTCGAACTCAGCCTGAAACGCCGGGTCTTCCTGCGCGGCGCGGTATTCGCGCTCCAGATCGAGGATCAGCGGCATCAGCGTTTCGGCGACATAGCGGCCACCATATTGGCCGAAATGCCCGCGATCGTCAGGTTGCGTGCGGAAGCTGTTGGCTTTCGCTGGTGGGCTGGCGCGGAAGGAATTGGGGGTGGTTTCGTTCATCGTATTCTTCGATTGAAAAGGGGGAGCGCCCTAAGCGCTGCGCGCGGCTTTGCAGAAGGCGGCGATCTTGTCCACGTCCTTGACGCCCCTTTCACCGGGGTGCGCGCTCTCGACGCCGCTGGAGACATCGACGAAGTCCGCGCCCGTTTCGCGGATCGCCTGCGCGACATTGCCGGGGTTTAGCCCACCGGCCAGCGCCCATGGAGTGCGATGATGGTAGTCTTTAAGGACGCCCCAGCCAAAGCTTTCACCATTGCCGCCGGGAATGTCCGATCCTTCGGGCGCGGGCGCGTCGAACAGCAGGCGGTCG
>JBCBKF010000272.1:0-2972 GCA_038522255.1 Pseudomonadota bacterium | reverse complement strand
CGCTCACGGTCGAACCGATGGGCTCTTATCTTTCCGTGTTCGTCCCGCCTGTGGAGAGCATGGAGGACTTCCTCGAGCT
The DNA here is from genome assembly GCA_038522255.1 of Pseudomonadota bacterium. Classification (GTDB taxonomy): domain Bacteria; phylum Pseudomonadota; class Alphaproteobacteria; order Sphingomonadales; family Sphingomonadaceae; genus Erythrobacter. The sequence goes on along the minus strand of JBCBKF010000272.1, from coordinate 2,893 downwards.
CGTCGCGGAGATCGAAGCGACCGCGGAGGCGTTGCAGATGCCGGTGCGCATCGGAGGCTACACCCCGCCGCCCGATCCGCGCATCAATATCTTGAAGGTTACCCCCGATCCCGGTGTCATCGAGGTCAACATCCACCCGACCGCAAGCTTTGATGAGCTCGTTGATGTCACCACCCAGCTTTACGATGCGGCGCGCGAATGCGGGCTGACAGCGGACAAGTTCATGGTCGATGGCCGATCAGTCGGAACAGGCGGGGGCAACCACCTCGTGCTTGGCGGAGCAAGCTTTCCCGAAAGCGCCTTCATCCGCCGTCCTGACCTGCTTAAGAGCTTCGTCCTCTATTGGCAGCGGCATCCCTCGCTAAGCTATCTGTTCTCCGGCCTCTTCATTGGCCCGACCAGTCAGGCCCCGCGGATGGACGAGGCGCGGCACGACAGCCTTTACGAACTTGAGATCGCGCTTGCCCAAGTGCCGCCTCCCGGGCAGCCACCGCAGTTTCCCTGGATCGTCGATCTGCTGTTCCGCAACATCCTGGTTGATGTGACGGGTAACACTCACCGCTCAGAGATTTGCATTGATAAGCTCTACTCGCCTGATGGGCCGACAGGACGCCTTGGCCTGATCGAGTTTCGCGGGTTTGAGATGCCGCCAGATGCAAAAATGAGCGTTGCCGCGCAGCTCCTTTTGAGGGCCTTGGTCGCGTGGTTCTGGCGCGATCCTCAATCTGGATCGCTAGTACGCTGGAGCACGAGCCTGCATGACAAATTCCTGCTCGAGCATTATTGCTGGAGCGATTTTCTCGAAGTGCTCTCCGATTTGAGCCGCGCGGGATACGATTTTGATCCGGATTGGTTTGAGGCGCAGCGCCAGTTCCGCTTCCCTGTTCATGGCACCGTGCTTGCAGGCGGGGTCGAGCTTGAAATCACTCAGGCGCTCGAACCCTGGAATGTGCTGGGAGAGACCGGCGCGATTGGCGGGACTGTGCGCTATGTGGACAGTTCGACCGAGCGGCTGCAGGTGCGCGCTAAAGGTCTGACGCCCGGGCGCCATGTCATCGGATGCAACGGACGGCGCGTACCGCTTACGCCCACGCGCCAGCCCGGGGTTGCTGTTGGCGGGGTGCGTTACAAAGCATGGGGCCCTTCAGCCTGCCTCCATCCGCTGCTCAAAGTTGATGCGCCGCTAACTTTCGACGTGTTTGACACTTGGAACAATCGGTCGCTGGGCGGCTGCGTCTACCATGTCGCGCATCCGGGCGGGCGCAATTATGATGATGCCCCGATCAACAATTATGAAGCCGAGGCGCGCCGCAAAGCGCGTTTTCAGGACCATGGCCATTCGCCAGGCACAGTCGCTATTCCGCAAAATGAAGACCACGGCGAGTTTCCGATGACACTCGATCTCAGGCGACCTGCGCGCAACCTATGACACAAGCCAGCAACACCGCGATCCTGAGGTCGATCGAGGCTGAACGGCTTGGCCCGGATGCTGGGCCGCTCGCGGTTTATGCGCCGCCTGATGCAGGGGCTGATCTCTACGCAAGTTCACCAGCATCGATACAGCAAGCCTGGCGTCACTTGGCAGTCGGGCTCGCAGCGCAGGGGGAGGGCGATCTGGGGACGCTCCAGCGCTACCTTGATCGGCATGTCGAGGAGCTGGGGCTAGCGTTTCGCGTAACCGGAGATGAGCATGAGCGCCCCTGGCCTCTCAACCCGCTGCCTTTACTTCTTGGCGCAGACGAGTGGGAGACGGTAACGCAGGGGCTGATTCAGCGGGCTGATCTCCTCGAGCAAATTATCGCTGATCTTTATGGGCCACAGGAATTGGTCAAGAACGGCCAGATTCCAGCACCGGTCGTGTCCGGCAGCGCGAATTTCGCGCGCAGGCTGGTCGGTTCGAAGCCCGGGGGTGGCTACTATCTTCATGTCTATGCAGTCGATCTTGCGCGCGGCCCAACGGGTGAGTGGCGGGTGCTGGCAGACCGGGTCCGTTTCCCTGTTGGTATTGGCTATGCGATCGAAAACCGCCAAGCGATGGCTCGCACAACCGGGGGCTTGCTCGCGTCGATTGGCACCCGGCCTCAGGGAGGTTTCTTCGATTCGCTAGTCCGCGGTGTTGCCGGGACCTGCGAGCGATCTGACCCGCGCATAGCCCTGCTCACGCCGGGCCGCTTCAGCCAATCCTATCCCGAACAAGCGCATCTTGCCCGTCAGCTGGGTTTTTCGCTGGTCGAAGGGCGCGATCTGGCTGTGCGCGATGGCAAGCTCTTTGCTCGCACGATTGCAGGCTTGAAGCGCATTGACGGATTGTGGCGCTGGATCACGACACGTGATCTTGATCCGCTCAGTCTTGATGCGCGATCGCAGATCGGCGTGCCAGGTTTGATCTCCGCGGTGGAGCAGGGGTTGGTCCTTACCAATTGGCCGGGTGCAGGCGTTGTCGAGAGCCGCGCGATGCCTGCCTTTTTGCCGCGCTTGGCGCGATCGATCCTGGGTGAACCGCTCAAAGTGCCCAATGCCGCGACGTGGTGGTGCGGGGGCGCGCGGGAGCGCGATCATGTGCTCGGCAACCTTGACGGTCTGGTGATCAGTTCTGCCTTTCACCGGCCCGTTCGCGGTCTCAGCGATGGGCATACTCGCGCAGGCGCCAGCCTGTCAGGCGACGAGCGCGAGGCAATTGTTCAAGGCATGTCCCTGCGCCCAATGGACTACACCGCGCAAGAGATTGTCCACCTTTCGACCACTCCAGTTATTGCCGGAGGAGAGATAGAAGCGCGCGGCTTCACCCTGCGCGCTTATCTAGCCCGTGACGAAAGCGGAGAATGGGTGCCCCTTCAGGGCGGCTTTGCGCGCGTTTCTCAAAGCGGCGATTTGCGCACATCGCTGATGGGAT
>JBCBKF010000271.1:0-2979 GCA_038522255.1 Pseudomonadota bacterium | reverse complement strand
CCTGTTCCATCGCCGCCCGGTGCTCGTGCTTGCGGCGCTCGAGCTCGAGGCGTTCGCGTTCGAAGGCTTCGGCGGCGCGGGCGGTCTCCTCCTCGAGCTCCCGTCGCTGCTCGGCCTCGTATTCGGCGAGGTAGCCCGCGCCGCCATAGATTTGCACGACGCGGTCGACCACGCGCCCGCACATTTCGGATGCGAAGACCTTGAACGCGGCGGCCTTGACGAGGATGTTCTCGCCCCTGTCAGCCCGCTCGGTCACGTCCTTCATCATGCATTCGGCGGCGTAGATTTCGGTCTCGCTGTCGGCCAGCATCGCCTGGATCAGCTGGAAGCGCGCAATCGGCTCGCCAAACGCATTGCGCTCCTGCGCGTAGCGGATCGCCGAATTGAGCGCGCGGCGGGCATAGCCGGTCGCGGTGGCACCCACCGAGATGCGGCCATTGTCGAGGCTCTGCATCGCGAACCGGAAGCCCTTGCCGGTCTCACCGCCCAGCAGAGCATCGCCCGGCACCTTCACATCGTCGAGCATGACGTCCGAGATATGGCTGCCTTCCTGGCCCATCTTCTTGTCCGGCGTTCCGGTCGAAACGCCCGGGGTATCCATCGGCACTAGAAACGCGCTGACATGCGCGTTTTTGGGCAGCGCCTCTTTCTCGGTGCGCGCCATGATCAGCGCGACATCGGCGTGCGGCGCGTTGGTGATGTAGCGTTTGGTGCCGTTGATGATCCAGCCATTACCGTCCGGATCAGCTCTCGCAAAGGTCTGCATCGCCGCGCTGTCGCTGCCAGAACCCGGCTCTGTGAGCCCAAAGCAGGCGATCTTGCCTTCGACCAGCTTGGGGAACCACTCCTGCCGTTGCGCTTCGGTGCCGCCATTCTTGAGCGCGCTCGCGAACATCCCGATATTGATCGAGAAGATCGAGCGGAAGGCGGGCGCGGCATAGGCCATGATGTTCACGATCCGCGCGTATTGCTCCATGTTGAGCCCTGCGCCGCCATACTCCTCCGGCACGCTGAGACCGAAAAGACCCAATTCGCGCATTTCATCGACGATCTCATCAGGGATGCGATCATTGGCGATGACGTCGCTTTCGGCGGGGATCAGCCGTTCGCGGACGTATTTTTCAAGCTGCTCGGCAAATTGCTCAAAAATGTCGTCATCCATGCCGGGGTTGAGGGCCCCGGAGGGATTGAGGCTGTCGGTGATCGGCGCGTTCATTGAAGTGCGGTCCTATTCGTTGTTTGCTGTAGGTGAGTTTTGCGAACTGCCGGGCGAGTCGCCGTCGCCTTGAGAAACGGGTGGGAGCGCCTCTTCTGGCAGGCGTTTTTCGTCAAGCATCCTGGCGGCTTCATCCAGAGCGCGCGCCTCGCCTTCGCTGACGGCGCCCGGTCCCGCGTCGCGTGTCTCAGCGTTGCACGCACCCAGCGCCAGAGTTGCCAGCGGGCCCAGTGTGACAAATCCATAAAGAGCGCGTCTGGCCATCCGCTCGCCTCAGTCGATGATGCCGTCAAGGTCATCCAGCGCATTACCAGCCTCTTCAGCAGCGGCGGCAGCATCGGCCGCCTCCTGCGCTTCGGCGGCGATCGCGGCGGCTTCTTCGGCGTTGGCCTTTGCCGTGGCCTCTGAGACCGCTGGCGGGCCTTCGACCGCTTCGAGGTCCTCAATTTCCGGGTCTTCCACCGGCGCCTCGGTAACCGGTTCCAACGCGGCCTCTGCGGGCTCCTCAACGCTGGCCGCATCAGCCTCGTCAACTGTCTCAGAAGCGCTGTCACACGCTGCCAAAGCCAGCGGCAACGCGGCAAGTGCGGCGAACCGGGTAAACCTCATCATGGTATCCTCCTGCGGTGCCCGATTAATGTTTTACATTATCAGGCTTCAATAGCCTGTGGTGTAAACCCAAGCGCCCGTTTAAGCCAAGGGCGAAATGGTGCGTCGAAACGGCACAGCGTCAAGCGCCCTCTTGGCACAGCCGCACTCGCCGTTAGTTTGGCCTGCATGACCACTGCGCTGCGTAAAACATGGTCCGATGCGCCTGTCTCATCACTTCTTGCCCGACTTGGATCAAGGCCGGGCCTAATGGCGGCGATGGCCTTGTGCGTGCTTCCGGGCGGCGCGGCTTTGGCCCAAGGGGCAGGACAAGCGCCGGGCAAACCTTTTACAGTGGTGGAAACGGGCAAGGCCTACAGCTCCCTGCAAGCAGCGGTGAACGCGATCGGCGCGCGGCGCGGTTCGGTCCGCGTGGCGCCGGGGACCTATCGCCAATGCGCGGTGCAGGAAGCGGGCGTCATTACCTATATCGCTGAGGAAGCGGGCAAAGCGATCTTCGAAGGCCGCGCGTGCGAGGGCAAAGCCAGCCTTGTCCTGCGCGGGATCGGGGCCGAAGTGCGCGGGCTGACCTTTCGCAATATCGTCGTGCGCGATGGCAATGGGGCGGGCATCCGGCTTGAGCGCGGGCAGCTCAATGTCGCCTATACCCGCTTTCTTGACAGCCAGCAGGGGATCCTCACCGCCGACGATCCGGCCTCCAGGATTTACATCATCCGCTCAACCTTTAGCGGGCTGGGCACGTGCGAGAATTCGGCGGGATGCGCGCATTCGATCTACACCGGCAATTTCGGCGAGCTGACCGTGCGCGAGAGCCGCTTTGAGCGCGGGCGCGGCGGGCATTATGTCAAATCGCGCAGCGGCCGGGTGGTGATCGAGAACAATTCGTTCGATGATGCGCAGGGGCAGGGGACCAATTACATGATTGATCTGCCCGCAGGCAGCACCGGGGTGATCGCGCAGAACTGGTTCATCCAGGGCCGCGACAAGGAAAATTACTCTGCCTTTATCGCACTGGGCGCTGAGACGAGCCTGCACAATTCGGACGGGCTGGTCGTGCGAGACAACGAAGCGCGCTTTGTGCAGGGCATCCGCCGCGAAAGCGCTTTCGTCGCCGACTGGACCTGCGCGCGTGTGAAAATGTATGACAATATATT
>JBCBKF010000270.1:0-2986 GCA_038522255.1 Pseudomonadota bacterium | reverse complement strand
GCGCGCCGCCTCCTGCCCGATGAACTCGGCGAGCGACTTGGGCCGCAGCGCGGTGTCCGGGTCGCCGGGTTGTGGTGTGCCAGAGGTAAGGGGAGTTTGGATGGAGTTGAACTCAGTCATTGGCCGGCCCCTTTCGCAGTCTGCGTACTATCACCTCACTTGCGACCCAATACACCAATGCACCCACGAGATAAGCCACCACATCCCAAGGATCGCCGACCGAATCGTTGTCAACGAGCGGAACCAGCACCTCCCACACCACAGCCGCCGACAGAGTCGCCCCCAGCGTGGACAGCAGAGACACAAAGAGTGACCGAAAGAGCGGCTCCCAGGCAGGAATCGAAAGCAGCGCGCAGGGAAGCGCGATCCCGGCAAGGCAATCCGTAAAGTGGTTGCCGAAAAATCCGCCGGCCGGGCGCACTGTCAGACTGAAGATCACGTAAATCACGCCGACGCCCAGCACACCGACGCGATGAAACCACCGCAATTGATGGACGATCGCAGCGCTGCGATGCTGGCCCAAGGTGGCAGCCATCACCCAGTCGCCTCCGTGCTTCGCTGAGAGATGGTTGCTGGAGACGGAGACGGCTTTAGGGTCCATTTCGCGTCACGCTCCGCATTATGCCGATTGAGCGAAACCCTTGCGTCTACATCATCGCAAGCAAGCCCTACGGTACGCTCTATATCGGTGTCACGAGCGACCTCATGAAACGCCTTTGGCAGCATCGCAACGGCGATGTGGAAGGCTTCACGAAGCGCCACAGCGTTCACCGTCTTGTCCGCTACGAAGCGTTTGGTGCGATGGAAGAGGCGATTGCCCGTGAGAAGCAGCTCAAGCGCTGGCACCGTCAGTGGAAGATCAACCTGATTGAGAGCGAGAACCGGGACTGGCACGATCTGGCGGTTGGGCTGGGGCTTCCTCCGGTGGACCTGAGCGAGAGGCGGGATGGATCCTGAACCAAGTTCAGGATGACGTTTGTGAGTGATAACACCCATCACCCAGCCGCCTTCTTCAGCGCCACGCGGATGAGGTCTCCTTCGCCTGCGCCGTCGCCCAGTTCTTCCACCGCCCGCGCGACCGCCTGCGCCGCGATGGCGGGTTTGAAGCCGAGGTTCTCCAGCGCGCTTGCCGCGTCGGCGCTGGCGCTTCCCACGGGTGCCGCCACCGCGCCCGTGCCCGAACCGGTGGTTTCTCCCGGCAGCGCGCCTGCTTTGTCCTTCAGCTCGTTCACGATCCGGCCTGCCAGCTTTGGCCCCACGCCGTTCGCCCGCGCCACCTGCGCCGCATCGCCGCCTGCGCAGGCATCGCGCAGTTCGCCGGTTGAGAGCGCGGACAGGATCGCGAGGGCCACCTTGCTCCCCACGCCCTGAACCCCTGTCAGCAGCCGGAACCAGTCGCGCTCGGCGCTTTGCGCAAAGCCCAGCAGGCGCATGTCGTTCTCGCTCACCTGCAGGTCGGTGTGCACCGTGCATGCCTCTCCCACCTCGCCCAAAGCGCTCAGCGTGCGTGCCGAGCAATGGACCAGATAGCCCACGCCCCCAACATCAACGATGGCCCAGTCCTCGCCCACTTCATCGAGCCTGCCAGAGAGCTTTGCAATCATGGTTTGTTCTTGGACCACTCTACGGGCAATGGCCAGTGCTCGGCATCGTTTGTCCGCACACACGACTCACCCCGGCGCAGTGACAATGGACAAACGCGCAGCTCTAAAGCAAAGGCAGGCCCATGAGTTGGAACACTTTCGGCCGCGTCTTGCGCTTTACGACATGGGGCGAAAGCCATGGTCCTGCGCTTGGCGCTGTGCTGGACGGGTGCCCGCCAGGATTGACGCTGCGCGCAAAGGACATTCAGCCCTTCATGGACGCGCGCAAACCCGGTCAGAGCAAATACACAACCCAGCGCAAAGAGGCCGATGCGGTTCAGATCCTGTCCGGTGTGTTTGACGACACGACCACCGGAACGCCCATCCACCTGATGATTGAGAACACTGATCAGCGTTCCAAGGATTACTCCGAAATCGCGCAAAGCTATCGCCCCGGCCACGCGGATTATGCCTATGACGCGAAATACGGCATCCGCGATTATCGCGGCGGCGGGCGCTCCTCGGCGCGCGAAACGGCTGCGCGGGTGGCGGCGGGAGCGGTCGCGCGGATGATCATCCCCGAGGTCAAAATTCACGCCTATGTCTGCGAATTGGGCGGCGATGCGATTGAGCGGGCTGCGATCAATTACGAGGAAATCGGCAGAAACCCCTTCTTTTGCCCTGACAGCTGGGCAGCGGTACGCTGGGCCGAAAAGGTTGAAAAAGCGCGCAAGGATGGCTCTTCGCTGGGCGCGGTGGTCGAATGCGTGGCGCATGGGGTACCGGCAGGCTGGGGCGCGCCGGTCTATGCCAAGCTCGACAGCGATCTGGCCGCCGCGATGATGAGCATCAATGCAGTCAAAGGTGTAGAGATCGGCGACGGTTTTGAGGCTGCGCGTCTTACCGGCGAGGAGAATGCCGATGCGATGACGCCGGGCGAGAAGGAAGGTGATCCGCCGATCTTTGCCAGCAACCATGCGGGCGGCACGGCGGGCGGTATCTCGACCGGGCAGCCGGTAATGTGCCGGGTGGCGTTCAAGCCGACAAGCTCGATCCTCACCCCTGTTCCCTCGATAACATCCGATGGCGAGGCCACCGAAGTGCGCACAAAGGGCCGCCACGATCCGTGCGTGGGTATCCGCGGGACGCCGGTGGTGGAGGCGATGATGGCGCTGGTGCTGGCCGATCACAAACTGCTGCACCGCGCGCAAATGGGCTAGGAAGGGTCGGGCTTATGATTGCTGTGTCACGCACCCTTATAGCTGCGCTTTTGGCTAGCGCACTTGCGGCCTGTGTCTCCACGCCAGAGCGCCCACACATCACCGCCAGCGACCAGGCCACAGCGCGCCTCGAAGGCTATGGAACAGTCCGGATCTGGGAAGACGCCGACTTGACCGAGTGGC
>JBCBKF010000269.1:0-2989 GCA_038522255.1 Pseudomonadota bacterium | reverse complement strand
GCAAGGCGAGCCAGAAGTCTCTCACCTGAAATTGCCCGTGCCGTTCCCTTACACGGCTTTTCCACTCCACGCCTGTTCCGCCGGATGGCAGCCGAGACTGCCCTCGAGCCGGTTCCCCCAACTCCCACCGTGAATTGCGGTACGTGGTATTTGTCTTTGACTATAGGGCAGAGTCCAGCGAGTTACAGAAGGGATATGACGAATTATTTTAATAAGGTCGACAAGAAGGCCTGTCTTGTCTGGGCACAGGCCCTTCCCGGCAAATAGGTTGTGCACCAATCCCGTCACAATGCCACGGCAAACGCTCAATAATCCGGGCCAAGCTCGCTATCTAGGTCGCGCGGGCGGGCGAAATGCACCAGGGTTGCGCAGCGGGCCTTGAGCGCGCTCCAGCTGTCAATTGCGCATTCGAGCACGGCGAAACTCGCGGTCGGAAACTTGATTGCCGCCTCGCGGAAAAGGTCATTCTCGCGCGCAGGCGCGACAAGGTTGAGGATCGTTTCCTGCAAGCCGGGATTGTGGCCGATCACGAGGATTGCGTCGGGTTCTTTTTCGCTCCCCGTATTGCTCAACACATCAAGGATCGTTTCGGGGCTGGCAAGATAAAGCCGCTCATCAAACACAGGAGCAATCCCGAGGCGCGCGCGCTCAAGCGTTTCGCGGATGCGGATGGCGGGGCTGGCAAGGGCAAGGCCCCAGGCGATATCCTGTGCCACCACATGTTCCCCCATCAAAACGGCGCCGCGCCGTCCGCGTTCGTTGAGCCCCCGGTCAAAGTCGCGTTTGACGCTGTCGTCCCATTCCGACTTTGCGTGGCGCAAAAGGCCCAGGATTTTTGTGGGCCTGCTCATGATCGCGTAAATCCCCTCAAGCGTTGTCTGGCGCGCGCGTAAGCACTCTAGCTGTCAGTCCGGGTCTGACAAGTTATCTTGCGCGTGCCCGGAGCACTGCGACGAGGTTTTCAATCTTGATCAAGTGTTTCGGCTGCCTCTCGCTCACTCGCAGGTGAAGGATTGCGCTGGATCAAGAGTGCGGAATTGGCGCGCACCATAACCAGACCCGCAAACAGCACCAGCACCACAATCGCCACACCGGTGAACAGGCTGGCGAGCGGATATTGTCCCTGAGTGCCGGTCGTCACTTCCATCACTTCAATGCCAAGGATAAGTCCGGTCAGGATCGCGGCCAGCAGCGCCAGCCACCGGCGCGCCGCGCGCCGCGGTTCGACAACGTCAACTCCGGATTTGGAAAGCGCCACTCGCACAAGATCGCCAACCAGGGCGAGCGAAAGCGCATTCGTGGCCCAAAATCCCGGATTTGCCCCGCCAGGGACAACGTGTTTCAACACCCATGCGGCCACCAGCAGCAGCGCAGCGATCAGGATCACACGCCGGTCAGGATCACGCTCAAACAGCGCGCGGGCAAACAGCCAGATGAAAAACGGGGTCGAAATCGACACCAGATCGGTCAGCGAATTGATCACCGGAAACGCCGCGCGCGCGCCCGAAGACACGACAAGATAGCCCACGGCACCGATCAACGCACCGACCAATGGCCCCTTGATCATCAGACGGATATCGCTGGCCATCATCTGGGCCATTATCATCAGGGTTGCGCCTATGCCGACGAGGCGGACGGCGGTGTCGAGATTCTCGATCATGCGAAACCATTTGGGATGTCATCGGCCAATGATCCAGCAGCTTGCGCAGTTATTGTTTCCATTTCGCCGATTAGCCCCTGCTCAACGCGGGCGAGCGCTTCGTCGAGGGTGACGCGGCGCACCATCGTCCCTTGCGGAAAGGCAGTGAGCAAGCGGCTGGGGAAGGCAGCGGAGAGGACGATGAAATGGCCCTTGTCCTCGCGCCCACGGATCAGCCGGCCAAACGCCTGGGCGAGCCGCGCGCGGATGATGCGGTCGTCATAGGCGCCGCCGCCTTGTTGCTCCTGAGCCGCAGCGCGGCGCGCCTTGTGCAGGATATCGGGCCGCGGCCAGGGCACCGCCTCCATCACCACGCAGCGCAAGGATTGGCCCGGCACGTCCACCCCATCGCGCAAGGCGTCGGTGCCCAGTAGGCTGGCGCGCGGATCATCGCGAAAGATATCGACCAGTGTGCCGGTGTCGATCGGATCAACATGCTGCGCATAGAGCGGCAGCCCGTCGCGCGCGAGCCGGTCCGCAATCCTCCCATGTACCGCGCGCAGCCGCCGGATCGCGGTGAACAGGCCCAGCACCCCGCCATCGCTCGCCTCGATCAGCCTTGCATAAGCGCCCGCGAGGCCGGGCAGATCGCCGCGCTTTATATCGGTGACGATCAGCACTTCGGCGCGGGCCGCATAATCGAACGGGCTGAGGGCTGACGATAGCAGCGGCTCGCTCTCGACATGGGCCGCGCCTGAACGCTCGATCGCACTTTGCCAGGCGGCGACTTCATCTTCGACCCTATCGGTGAGGGTGGCGCTTGTCAGCATCACGCCATGCGCGGGTTCGAGGACGGTTCGCGCAAAGGGTTTCATCGGGTCGAGCCAGCGCCGCTGGATCGCCACGTCAAATTCGCGCGCGTCCGATCTCTCGACCGCGAGCCAGTCGACATATTCGGGGTCCGCCGGGCCGCCCAGGCGCGCCAGCAGCGATTCCCACGCGGTGAGCAGGTCAACTCGCCAACTGAGCGAATGGCGCGCGCCCTCAATCCGCGCTCTGCCCCCCCTGTTATCGGGCCCATCGAGCCAATCGGGCGGGTCGGCAAAAATCGCTTCCAGCCGTCCGCCCAGCTGGATCAGCGGCACCCGGATCGCGGCCAGCGCCGCCTCTGCCGCGCCTGCCGCCTCGATCACGTCGCCCGGCAATCCTGAGGCTTCGGTCTCAATCCCGTAGCCCGCTTCCGCGCCGCCGCTTTCATCGCGCGCATAGACGGTCTGGCGGACATGGGCGAAGAGGGTTTCGAGTGGCCCTGCGGCTTCGCCTTCGCCAAGGCGTTGCAGCCAGCCTTCG
>JBCBKF010000268.1:0-2996 GCA_038522255.1 Pseudomonadota bacterium | reverse complement strand
ACAGCATGCGCCTTGGCCGGCGCCTGGTACACGACGCAATCGGAAAAAGACGCGGCAGCCAGCGCATGCTGTCCTTCACACCAAGCCCGGAACGAAGGATGAGAAAGCAGCCGTAATGGCTATTGTCCCGGCGGTTGGAAAGTGCATCCCTTCCGGCAAGGAAATGCGCCTTAATTTGGCGAGCATACGGGCTTTTCTGGCCGATGGTCTTTGGGCGCGCGCCTATTACGGTAAGCCATCTGAAGTTTCGGGGGGTTCTGAGTAATGCCTAAAGTCACCGTAGACGGCGAAGAAATCGAAGTCCCGGCGGGCGCGACGGTCCTGCAGGCGTGCGAGCTGGCGGGCAAGGAAATTCCGCGTTTCTGCTATCACGAACGCCTTTCCATCGCGGGCAATTGCCGCATGTGTCTGGTCGAGGTGAAGCCGGGGCCGCCCAAGCCGCAGGCCTCTTGCGCGCTTCCCGCTGGCGAGGGGCAGGAAATCCGCACCGACACCCCGATGGTCAAGAAGGCGCGCGAAGGGGTGATGGAGTTCCTCCTCATCAATCACCCGCTCGATTGCCCGATTTGCGACCAGGGCGGCGAGTGCGATCTGCAGGATCAGGCCATGGCCTATGGGCGCGGAGTGGCGCGCACGCAGGAACATCGCCGCGCAGTCACTGAAAAGTACATGGGCCCGTTGATCAAGACGATCATGACCCGCTGTATTCACTGCACCCGCTGCGTCCGGTTCTCGGAAGAGATTGCCGGCGTTGACGAAATCGGCGCGCTGTATCGCGGTGAGGACATGCAGATCACCACCTATCTTGAGCAGGCAGCAGCGCATGAGCTGAGCGCGAATGTGATTGATCTGTGCCCCGTGGGCGCGCTCACTTCGCGTCCCTACGCCTTTGAGGCGCGCCCATGGGAATTGAAGCGGACGCTGAGCATTGATGTCTCCGACGCGGTCGGCGCAAACATTTCGCTGCACTCCAAGGGCCGCGAAGTCATGCGCGCTCTGCCGCGAATAAACGACGCTGTGAACGAGGAATGGCTGTCCGACAAAGGGCGCTATCAGGTTGATGGCCTCTCCAAGCGGCGCCTTGATAAGGTCTATGTCCGCAAGGATGGTAAGCTTATCGCGTCCGACTGGAGCGAGGCGTTCGAAACTATCTCGGCCAAGATTGATAGCGATCAGTCCGGCATGGCGGCGATTGCTGGCGATATGGTCGATTGTGAGACGATGTTCGCCGCCAAGGCGCTGCTCAGGGCCTGCGGCTCTTCGCTTACCGAAGCGCGCCAGACGGGCATGACCTATGACGTCTCGAACATCGCTGCGGTGAATTTCAATTCGACGTTTGCCGGGATCGAAACCGCTGACGCGATCCTGATCATTGGCAGCCATATCCGCTGGGAAGCGGCACTGGTGAACCCGCGCATCCGCAAGGCGGCGAAGGCGGGGGCCAAGGTGTTTGTTATCGGGCCGGAATGGGAGACGACTTATCCGGCTGAGTTCCTGGGCAATGATCTCAAGATCCTCAACCGTATTCCCAAGGCGCTGGGCGATGCGATGAAGGGCGCTGAGCGTCCCGCGGTGATCCTCGGCGGCGCGGCTCTGGCGAAGGGCGCTCTGGCGCCTGCACTCAAGCTGGTCGACAAATTCGGCCTCGTCAAAGACGGATGGAACGGCTTCAACGTGCTGCACATGAGCGCGGCGCGCATGGGTTCGCTCATGCTCGATTTCACTGTGCCCGGTGGCATGGCCGAAATCGCGGCGGCCAAGCCCAAGGTTGTTTTCAGCCTTGGCGCGGACGAGATGGATTTTGAGCCGTTCACGGGGAGTCTCAAGGTCTATATCGGCCACCACGGCGATAAGGGCGCGCATGCGGCGGATGTCATCCTGCCGGCTGCTTCCTACGCCGAGAAGGACGGCACCTACGTCAACACCGAGGGACGCGTCCAGTTTGCCGAGAAAGCGGTGTTTGCGCCGGGCGATGCGCGCGAGGATTGGACGATCCTGCGCGCTTTAGCGGATGCGCTCGGCGTGAATGTCGGTTTTGATAGCTTTGCCGAACTGCAGGGCAAGATGATTGCGGCGGTTCCCGCTCTGGGTGAGGAAGGCCTTGCAGATTATGGCGCGCTGCCCAAGGCGGACAGCAGCGCGAAAGCGGAAGGCGTGATCGAGAGCTATCCGATTGCCGACTTTTACCTCACCAACTCCATCGCGCGGGCAAGCCATGTCATGCAGCAATGCTCGACCGAACTGCTCCACGCGGATGAGATCAAGGAAGCGGCGGAATGAGTGCAGCTATTTTGATCATAGCGGTGGGTACAATCATTGCCTTGATCTACCTTTTCTCAGATGAGATTTTCGGCATTGGCAAGAAGACCGATGACGCAGGTGAGGACCAATGACACCCTTATTTGAATCGCTCGGCCTTCCGTTCGAATGGGCCTGGACCATCGCGACGGTGCTGGGCATCGTCATCATCTCGCTGCTCGTCATGTTCTCGGTCGCGATGGTGATCTATGTTGACCGCAAGGTGCTGGGCGCGATCATGTTGCGCCGGGGCCCGAACGTGGTTGGCCCGTTTGGCCTGCTCCAGAGTTTCGCGGATGGCCTCAAGGTCTTCCTGCAAGAAACGATCATTCCCTCGGCGGCGAACAAGGGCATCTTCCTGCTCGCGCCGATCATCACCTTTACCGTCGCGCTCGCCGCGTGGGCTGTGATCCCGTTCGATGCGGGCGTGGTGATGGCGGACATCAATGTCGGCCTGCTCTACATCCTCGCGATCAGTTCGCTCGGAGTTTACGGCGTGGTGATGAGCGGGTGGGCGTCGAACTCCAAATACCCGTTCTTCTCAGCCATGCGCGCCGCCGCGCAGATGATCTCTTATGAGGTCTCGATTGGATTTGTGCTGGTGTGCGTGGTGTTGTTCGTGGGCAGCTTCAACATGCAGGACATCGTGCTCGCTCAGAAGGGCTTTGGCCTGGGCCTCATCAACGCGCACTTTGTCC
>JBCBKF010000267.1:0-3029 GCA_038522255.1 Pseudomonadota bacterium | reverse complement strand
GATCAACACCGCAGCGACCGCGGAATCGACCCCGCCTGACAGGCCGCAGATCACGCGCCCTGACCCGACCTGCGCGCGGATTTCCTCGATCTTGGTGCGGCGAAACTCTGCCATCGTCCAATCCCCGGTTAGCCCGCAGACATGGCGCACAAAATTGGCGAGCAATTTGCCGCCATCAGGCGTGTGGACGACTTCGGGGTGGAACTGGGTCCCGTAAAACCGGCGTTCTTCATCTGCGATCACGGCAAAGGGCGCGCCATCGCTGGTGGCGACGATCTCAAAGCCCGGCGCAAATTCGGTGACCTTGTCGCCGTGGCTCATCCAGACTTGGTGGCGCTCGCCTTCCTTCCACAGCCCGTCAAACAAAGCGCATGATCGGGTAACGGTTAGAAACGCGCGGCCAAATTCGCCGCCCTCTCCGGTCTCATGCCCCGGGCGCACTTCGCCGCCCAATTGGTGGCTCATCACTTGCTGGCCATAGCAAATACCAAGGACCGGCACCCCAGCTTCAAACAACGCCTGAGGCGCGCGCGGAGAGCCTTCTTCGGGCACGCTGGCGGGAGAGCCTGACAAGATGATGCCTTTAGGCTTCATCCGGCGAAATGCTTCTTCAGCAAGGCTAAACGGCGCGATCTCGGAATAGACGCCGGCCTCGCGCACGCGGCGCGCGATGAGCTGCGTTACCTGGCTGCCGAAATCGACGATGAGGATGGAATCGGGAAGATGCGCTTGGTCCATGGCTGTGCGCGTTAGGACACCGTCTGCCGCGCTGTCCAGCAATGGCGAGCGAGCGACCACCGGCGGCTAAGGCACCCGCGCCCTCAACCCAGTGATCGAGGCAATCGATTACTCTGTGCGATTGTTTATTATCTTATAGCCCTAATAATATTACACATCGAGCTTACCTTCTTGCCAAGTCTTGGGCTGCCGTGAGGCCTCCCTCTGGCAGCGTGCAACCCACAAGACGCTGTGAAAAGGTAATGCGATATGAACAACTTGCTCGACAAAACCATCGCCATGATCTTTGCGCTCGCGCTCAGCTCAGCTGGCTTTAACACTCTGATCGTCTGATCCCTCTGAGGGCCGCTCTCCCCCTCTCTCCCGAGCGGCTCTTCAAAGAAACGGCCCCTTGCCAAAGCGCTGTAGCCAACGTTTCGCGTTGGCCTCTCCCTCCCCCACGATGGCGTGTGGCGGGGGCCGTTTCACCCCTCTTCCAAACGCTCGGCAATCGCGCGCAACTCGGTTTTCAAAAGCTTGCCGATATGGCTGCGCGGCATTTCCTCAATTGCATGGAGCGCCGAGAGCCGCTGGGTCTTGCCCAGCCGCGCATTCACTCGTGCAAGGATCGCACCCGTGTCGCTCTCACCCTCGCGCAAGGCGACAAAGCCCACCGGGGTCTCACCCCATTGGCGCGAGGGCACACCGATCACCGCGGCCTCAACAACCGCATCCTGGCGCTCCAGCTCGGCTTCAAGGTCACTGGGATAGATATTGAAGCCGCCTGAGATGATCATGTCTTTCGCGCGGCCCACGAGCTCTACGAAGCCTTCCTCATTAACCCGCCCGATATCGCCCATGCGCATCCAGACGTCGCCGCTGGGATCGACATATTGCGCCTCAGACGTTTTATCCGGGCGGTTCTTGTAGCCGAGCATCATCGTGTGGGAGCGCCCGATCAGGTTTCCCGGCGTGCCCGGCGGCACTTCGCGGTCTTTATCATCCAGCACCTTCAATTCGCTCCCCGGCGTTGGCCGACCCACAGTATGGAGCTTGTCCGGAAACTCGTGACACGCGAGCAGGCACACAACCCCGCCTTCGGTCATCGAATAGATCTCGATAAGCCCGCCCGGCATTCGCTTGAGCACTTCGGCCTTGAGCGAGGCGGAGAACGGTGCGGAGGTGCAGTATTTCATCGCCAGGCTGGAAAGCTCGAAATCATCAAACCCGTCAAAATCCATCAGCCGCTGATATTGCACGGGCACCAGCATGGTGATCGTCGTTCGGTCGGTCTCGGCGTGCTCCAGCCAGCGGGCGCAATCAAACTTGCCCATGATGCGCACAGTGCCGCCAGCAAACAGCGGGGCGAGGAATGCAACCATGGTGGTGTTCGAATAGAGCGGCGTGGAAGCGAGCGAGCGCACCGGCAGGTCAGCGGCAAGGTAAGACAGCGCGGTTGAGCCGAACTGGCGCCAGCGCATCTGGTGCGAATGGACGATCCCTTTGGGCGTGCCGGTCGTGCCGCTGGAATAGATGATGTTGAACGGATCTTTGGGATCGGGCGTGAACTCGGGCGCCCGGGCACCGGGAGAGGCCATCCAGCCCTCAATCTCCTCGAGCGGCACGCGGATCAGGTCCGCTGCAAAATCCGCGCCCAGTTCGGTCGCTTTGCCCGCATCGATAAACAGGTGCCGCGCGCCGCTGTCTTTCGCCATCGCCGCCAGTTGCTCCGCGCTGGCGCTGGTCGTGAGCGGTGCGGCGACCCCGCCAGCGCGAACCGCAGCGAGAAAGACGAGCGCATATTCGACGCTGCTGGTGCCCAGGATGGCGACCGACTGCCCGCGCTCAAGCCCCGTTTCAATCAGCCGCGCGGCCAACCGCTCAACCAGCCCAATGAGCTCAGCCCAGGCAACATCGCGGCGATCATCCACCAGCGCAATCGCATCAGGCTGCGCGCGCGCCCAACTCGCGAGGATTTGGGGGAACGAGCCAAAATCTTGGCTCAAAGCGTCAATGATCGCATCGCGCATCATCGGGTCTGTGGGATTGGTCAGCGTCATATTGCGAAGACCTGCCTCACTCACCCGAGCCTTGCAAGCGCGCGCTTCAGCGTCTTGTCGCAGGGCTGTCGCGAAACGCTCATCGAAGCGCAGTCAGCGGTGGTGGAAAAGACTTAAGGCAAACCCCTTCACGATTTGGGTTTACCCCGCATCGCGCCTATATAATTGCTATGAACGAGACGACCTCAGAAACGCCCGAAACCGCCCGCCAAAACGGCGAATACGGCGCCGATCAAATCAAGGTCCTGAAAG
>JBCBKF010000266.1:0-3043 GCA_038522255.1 Pseudomonadota bacterium | reverse complement strand
CAATTTGTCGAAAAGCCTGATCTGGAAACGGCCATCACCTATTGCGAGAGCGGCCAGTACAGCTGGAACGGCGGCATTTTCGCATTTCGCGCCGGGGCGTTGCTCAAGGAACTGGCCGATCACCGCCCGGCCATGGCGCAGGCGGCGGCGGCGGCAGTTGCGGCCGGTCTTGGTGAGGGACGGCGCTTTCATCCAAACGCAGCGGCCTTTGCCGAGATCGATGGCGAATCGATCGATTACGCGGTGATGGAAAACACAAAGCGCGCGGCAATGGTGCCGGTTGATATGGGCTGGTCGGATATCGGCAATTGGGCGGCCTTGCACGATGCCCTAGCCCACGAAGAGGCCAGCAAGGGGGCTCCTGCGCGCGAAGAAGCCGGGAACATTCGGCGCGGCGCGGTCGATTTTGACGCCTGCCGCAACGTGCTTGCCATGAGTGACGGGCCGCGGGTCTCAGCCGTCGGGTTGGAGGATGTCTGCATCGTGGTATCCGGCAATGAAGTTCTGGTGACGACCCGCGAGGGCGCGCAGCGCGTTGGCAAGCTGCCCGGTGCGAGCAACCAGTGACGGATCACACCGATCACACGGATCAGGTGGCTTTGCCCGGCGGCCCGCGCCTGCTGTCGACCCGCATGGTGGAGAAGGTGTGGGGACGAACGGTCCTGCCCGAACCCTTCACCGCACCTCGCGATAGCCGGATTGGCGAGATCTGGTTTGAACCTCCGCCCGAAATGGCGGACCTGCTGGTCAAATACCTCTTCACCAGCGAAAAGCTGTCGGTGCAGGTCCACCCTTCCGATGAGAACGCCTTGCCCGGAGAAGCGGGTAAGGAGGAATGCTGGCTAGTCCTTGATGCTCAGCCGGGCGCGCGGCTCGCGATCGGGTTTGAAGATGTGATTACGCCTGCGCGGATCGAGGCGGCGGCGCGCGACGGAACGATTGAGGACCTGTTGCGCTGGCACGCGGTCGCAGCGGGCGATGTTTTCTACCTTCCTGCCGGGACGGTCCATGCGATCGGGCCTGGTCTCGCCCTGGTCGAGGTTCAGCAGAACAGCGACACAACCTTTCGGCTTTACGATTACGGTCGCCCGCGTGACCTGCATCTGGAGCGGGCGATCACTGTAGCAGATGGCAAACCGTATGCCGCCGAGCATCGCAGTGCGATTTCAGAGCGACACACGCAATTGATCGATGGCAAACGCTTCCGGCTGGATCGGATCGAAGGCGTGCCGGACGCTGCGATCGCTGCATGCTATCCCGGCGCGTTGCTGGCTTTGCCGCTCTCCGGATCGATTGCGTTCGCGCATGCGGGCGGGCCAGCTCAAGCCGATGGCGTGGTTTCGTCGGCGCGCGTGGAGCCCGGCCAGTGTGCCTATGCCCCCTCGCTCGACATGATCGATTTCAGCGCGGCGGGCGTAACACTGCTCACCCGGCCCCAAGGCTGAAGGCACCAGGGCACGAATGGCTAGGTCCTGTGAGCTCTTGTGCGAATATCTGGCTGCCCTTTGGCGCGCGCCCTTTGCCTGCGCCCAGCGATGGTCAGCCTGCCGTGACAGGGCTTGAGGGGCCGCTTGGGTCACGCCAGCAGGCGCGTACCTTCCTTGCGCATGGAACGTTCTATCGTGGGCTTGAGGAAGCTCAATAGGAACGGGAGGTCTATGTCGATGACCACGTGATCATCACCGATATCGACCGCGCCGCCGATCCGTTGCCCGGCCACCGCGACGGTGAAATCCAGATGGTCTTCTCCGGTCCAGGCGCTTTCAAGGTTCGCCATGCCTTCGGGAAAGTAAGTCACGATCTCATGCTTGCGCTCGTCCAGCCGTCGGCGAACCTCGGCGCGGCCAAGTTGATGGGGAAGGCGCACGCGCATGCCGCGTTACCCGCCGCTCTTGTCCTCGAGTGCCTCTGAACCGCCATAGCGGTATTCGAGGTAACGATCCTTGATCGCCAGATCGTCCATTGCCCCTTCCGCCAGTCGCCGGGTCACGCGGTCAATCTCACCTGAAAGTTTGCCGAGGCTGTCGGTCAGCCGCTCATCGGCACTCTTGCCGGTGTGCTGCTCTTTGCGCAGATGTTCGGGGATCTTCGTGTAATTGTCGATTGTCTCGGGAATATATTCGCCCACCAGCTCGCGCACATCGGCCATTGCGGGGTGGGCTGCATCAATCGTTGCCAATTGCAGGCCGAGCGCGTCCAACTGCACGCCCAGATCATCGACCACTTTGACCGCTGGTGGAGGCAGGGCCTTGCGCTGCTGTTCCAGCCACAGCTCTGTATTGGCGACCATGTCCTGCGGGCTGCCTTGTGTCAGGTCCTCGCGCTTGGGCGTCTTCACCTTGGGGTAATTGCCAAAGACAAAGGCCGCCGCCATCACCGCCAGCGCGACCATCATTATGCCTGTAAAGCCGATACCGTTGAGCACGACGCCCGCAATCCCCGCAGTCACCAGGATCGTCAAAACCGCTCCGGCAAAATACTTTGCGCGGTTCAGCCATACCCGCGCCTTTTCCTGCGCTGAACCCTGACCGATACTGCCACCAATGCGGCGTGCAGAGCGGTGCGTGCCGCCTGCTCGCTGCGTTGCAAGCGACTGGCGCGCGGAGGTCATGATCTGCTCTGATTGCTTGGTGGTGTCGGCCATCGAGTACCTCGCTTAGCTGTCGAGCGCCAGCAGCGAGGGTTCGCTCGCGACCTTGGCCTGCGCCTGCGCCTGACCCTCGGCGCGCGCAATATAGCCTTTCGATTTTTCGACCTCTTCCGACAGCACGCCCACTGTCTGCTTCATCGAATCGAGCGCGCGCACCTTGAAATCGTCGACCTCGTCCATCGTGTCGTAGATGTTCTGGAAGGCGCGTTGGAGGGTCTCCAGCGGAATGGTGGAGGAAGCGGCCTGTTCATGGATCTGCCCGGTCTGTTCGCGCAGCAGGGTGCTGGTGGAATCGATGATGTTGGCCGTGGTCGAATTCAAGGAGGTGATCTGTTCAAGCACAAGCTTCTGGTTCGTCATCGCCTGCGCACGGCGGTGACAGTGGCGCAGGCG
>JBCBKF010000265.1:0-3112 GCA_038522255.1 Pseudomonadota bacterium | reverse complement strand
GACGTTAGAGAGTCCTTCGAACAGGTCCACCTTCTTCTGAACCAGCCCCGCAGCCAGCACGAAGCAGCGCCCTCCCATCGCGTAATGCCTTGAGGCAATCGCGTATTCCTCGCGCACCGTGGGCCACGCCGCGACATGCACGCTCTCGCCCAGATTGTGCATCGCTGCGCGGGCGAGCGGCATCCAGTGCTCCCAGCAAATGAGGTTGCCCGCCCGGCCCCACTCCGCCTCATGGACGCCGATGGTCGAGCCATCGCCGCGCATCCAGATCAGGCGCTCGCCGTGCGTCGGCACCAGCTTGCGGTGATCGAGCGGGTCCTGACCCGGGCGAAACAGCAACTGGTTGTTGTAAAGGCTTGAGCGCAGCCGCTCATGCGCGCCCAAAGACACACAGGCTCCGCTCTCATCGCACAATTCCTGTAAGGGGAGCAGCCGCTCATCGCCCGATACGATCGCGTTATCGAGCATGATCTGGTGGCACGCCTTCGTGCCCGGATGGTCCCATAAGGCCGCTCCGGGAGCCTCATCGAGCCACAAGGGGTAGCCGCCCAGAAACGTCTCACCAAAAGCGACGAATTGAGCGCCACCTTCGATAGCCTCACGAGCAAGACGGATGGCTTTTTCAATCCCGCCATCGAAATCGAGCGGGATCGGGGCGGCCTGACAGATTGCAACATTGAGTGTTTGAGTCATGCATGTGCCCTAATCGCGTGGCTTATCCCCCGCAACCGCCGCAGCCACCTCCGCAGCCGCCGCCATCACCATCGCCGTCGCCGGTCCCCGTGCCACCATCGCCGCCTGAGGCGGCCTGCTTCATCGCGTGGACATGGGCAAAGGGAGTTCCGGCCAGCACGGCTGTACCAAAGAGGCCTACCGCAAGTGGAACCTCATCGCCCTGCGGCGCGCGCTTGAGCCGGGAAGACCGCGCGCGCCAGTTCTTGAGCACCAGATTGCCAGCCTGCGTGCGCGCATTGCCGGTGGTAAATCGGACGATGCCCAGGACTGCAGTCAACAACAGCAGCGCGATCAGGAACCCCGTCGGCTCGCCAAGTTCCTCGCCCGCTTGCTGACGGTACAGGCCCAGCGCAAATAGAGCGAGAAACGGCAGTGCCGAATAGAGCCTGAGCTTGAGCGCTTCGTCACGGCGCATCATCAGTCCGCGCTTGATGAGACCGTTTTCGATCTCCCGGGCGTGATCGCGCAAGGTGCGCATGGTCTCGCTCAGGGAAAAATCGCCGACCTTGCGCAAAACCGCCCCGCCCGCAGACGAAGTGTGCGCCCGATTGCGCATCACGCAAACTTTGGCCTTGTTCGCCTTGTCTATCGCCCCTTGCGCGTAAAGGTCTGCCAGAACGGCTAGCGCGTGGCGCTGGGGACCGCCGGAAAGCAGTGCAATCTCTTCCGGATCATCCAGGCTTGCCTTGCGTCCTTCGGGCCGCAGATTGGCCGTTATCCAAAAGCCAAGCGCCACGCAGGTGACCAGCAGCACACTGTAAAAGGCAAGGAAATCAGGCCCGGTCCAGGTCTCGAACAATTGCATCAGAACATCCCTCCCAAGAGCCATCCGCCAAGGCCCGCTGCAAGGCTGGCCGTCAGAGCCAGTCCGATAGCCTTAGTCCGGGACACTATCATAACATCACGCGGGTTAATCCGCACAGCCAAGGGATCGATCTTGAAACGGCGATGCGCGCCGGGCCAGATATCACCGGGCGCTGCCTCGCCGAACGCGCTTTCATAGGCTTTGAGGGTGGCCGCATACTGATCGTAATAGCGCGCGCGCTCCACAGCGCCGCCCGCAGTGGGGCCGTGATGGAGCGGTGCGCCAAGAACTTGAGGACAGAACACCTCCCAATAATCACGGCTGTAGGTGAGGTGGAGGTGCCAGGCTTGATCGACCGCATCGCTCGGCGTAACCTGTTCTCCCGGCGCGGCAGTGCGCGCGAGGTAGCAGAAGCGTTTGTATTCACGGACGACGCGCGCGGCGTGGGCTGGGCTCCACCGGTTCTCGCGCGCGAGACGGTCGGCGAAGGTAAGCGAGGCTTGCGCGGGGCCGATCGCGTGCCGCTCAATTCGATCCCACAGCGCGGGATCGGTGCGGTTCACGCAAACACCTCCTGCGCCGTAACGCCCGCTCGCTCAATCCGCCGGTGCAGCGCACGCAGGGTCAGAAAGGCGCACGGCCAGCCGATCACGATACCTGGCCCGCAGATGATCGCAATCGCACCCAGTAAAGGGCCAATGGATGTGTTTCCCGGGCCCGCGGTAGCCACCAGCAGCACGCTGACCGCGATCAGGACGGGGGCCGGCAGGCTGCCCAAAAGAGCGCCCGCGGCCACCGGCAATCGGGGAAACCACAAATAGCCCAGCGTCGCGCATCCCACCCCGGTCATGGCGTAGCTGAGCACTCCCACGGCGCCTACAATGATGAGAATTACCGCTTCTGACAAAGCGCGCCCCTTTGCGTAACCAGAGCGCTAGTCTTCGGCGAAATCCTCGGCGATCACAAGTCTTTGCGTGTCCCATTCAATCACGGCTTGCGGCGTCATGGGGACCATGAAGGCGCGCATACCCTTTGCAGGTGGCGGGTCTTTCTCGATCTCGAGGATGTCGGTGGCGCCGTAATTTTGCACCGCGATCACTCTACCGACGAGCGCGCCCGCCTGGGTGATGACCGGAAGGCCGATGAGGTCGGCGTGGTAATACTCGCCTTCGTCAAGCGGGGGCAGCGCATCGCGTGAGACGGTCAGCACCGTGCCACGCAGCCGTTCCGCCTCTGCCCGATTGGTTGCCTCAGCCAGTCGCGCAACCGCGCCGCCTTTGTTATCCGAGCGGATTTTTGTGAGAGTGAAGGACGCCTCAGAATCCTTTGCCTGTAGGGTTTTGTAACGGGAGAGCGCCGCAACGCCCTCCCCGAACAATTTGAGGCGCACCTCGCCATGGATGCCGTGCGCGCCGGTGATGGCAGCAAGTTCGATCGGCTTGTCCATCGTGCCGGACGCGCGCAGGGGAGCGGGGCTCAGCCCTCGCTCTTCTCCTCAGCATCAGCGTCTTCAGTGGGAGATTCTTCGGCTGACGCTTCTTGCGCAGCAGGTTCTTCGGCCGGGGTTTGTTC
>JBCBKF010000264.1:0-3114 GCA_038522255.1 Pseudomonadota bacterium | reverse complement strand
ACTTGCTTCACGCATCGATCCTTGGGGCCAATAAAAAGCGTTCGCATAACGTCTGGTTCAGGTTGACCGGGTATTCTCGGCATTGATCGGATTTAAGTAATCGCTGGAAGGGCAGCGGGTTATGAGCCACTGTCGTTTGAAGGAGACCGAGTTGATACATCGCGTTGTTTTGCTGGCCCTTGGCACTGCTCCCCTATTCTTGATTTCTTCGCCTGCTGCGGCCGATCCTTACGAGGATTATCTTGCCCGTCTCAAAGATGTGTGCACGGTTGATTGCCTTGAGCCTCGCGATTTTCGCCGTAAGGCACGCAAGCGAGATGCCGCTGACAAGAGCGATATGGCCGTCATGATGGATGTGCGTGACGTGCGGCGCGATGGAGAGAAGTACCTTCTACTGAGTGAGGATCTGCGGCTCTCCAATCTTGAAACACTCGCTGTTCTGGGCGGTGCCGGAATTGATGTCTCCGGACGCACCGGCATTGGTGGTTTGCCCCGAGGATCGGCGGCGCCCACAAATCCGGATCTCATCATGATCGAACTGGACGAACAAACCGTCGCTGATCTTTTAAGGATGCCCGTCGGATCTTCGGTTCCGCGCGCACAGCCGGATGACGCCGCCGATATTTTGGTTGAAGGCGAGGCAGGGCGCGAAAAGCGAGGGCCTACCATAGCGGAATTGAAGAACAGCTTCATCAATCGGCGCATTGTCGTGCGCGGGTCGACGCGGCTTCAACCGACCTGGGTTGGTGGCCGTCGCGACTTTCGCCGCAAACAGGTAACACTGGAAGTCGATAACGCCGACGATCTTGCACTGCTGCCACGCTACGATGACGAAGGCAAAGCGATCCTCGATGGTCGGCTGGAGAGCGAGTTGACCGGGAGAGAGCCGAGTTCGGATGAGGAGTGAGGTCCACTGTCCGGTAGAATTTGATTGAATACAGAGTGATGGAGCGCGGCAGTGGCGCGAAAAAGGGATCAGCTACTTCGGGCATCTTGGGCGGAACAATCGTAGGAGGTTGATATGCGAGCTTTAGGGCGTGCTTTGGGCTTTGCGATCGCAATCAGCGCGGCCTTGCCGTTAACACTGCCATCACCCGCGTCAGCTGAGGGCCGAGAGGCTTATCTTGAGCGGTTGCGCGATGTGTGTTCGGCCGAATGCTTGGATGAACGCGATTTCATCAGGGCCGCGCGAAAGCGGGACAAGAACGACACAAGCGACATGGCGGCAGGTGTCTTCATTGTTGATGTGGCGCGGTGGAACGATAAATACATGTTGCTGACACAGTTTCCCCCACGCCTTGGGCTCTTTGGTTTTAGGGGGGCTGGAAGCTTCACACCCACCTCTTACCGGCCAGTGCTGCAGCCCAACGCAATGGTGATTGAGCTGGATGAAGCGACGTTCTTTGACCTGCTGAACGTCCCTGTGCCCGGAAGCGAAGAAGCGGAACGCGCGGCGCTTGATGACAACGGCAACATCATCGTCGAACGCGATCGCGATCGTAAGTTCAGCAAACCGACCCTCAGAAAGCTGCGCACGGCCTTTCGAAACCGGTCTATAGCGGTGCGCGGGAGCGTGCGATTGGAAATTGCGTTCGTCGGCGGACGGCGGGATTTTCGGAGGAAAAAAGTGTTTCTCGAAGTCGACAATGCCGATGATATCGTCTTTCTGCCGCGCATCGACAAAGACGGCCAAGCAATCCTTGACGGGCCGCTTGAAGGACTGCGGGCCGATTACGGTTATCCGGCGCGAGACGCACGATAAGCTGGGCGGCAACGCTGCGAGCGCCAATTACCAGCGGGATTGTCAGCGGGATGGCTGGACTGGCCGTTATACCCGCTCTTGCGCAATCCATCGGGCCGGTCGGACCGGCCGCGCCCGCTCAGGACGAACCGGGACCTATTAATCCTTTTTCCGACATTCCAGAACAGGTGTCTGGCGTAGACGCAGACACGCTGGAGCGCCTGCGCGAATTGTGCGGCGAGGGCTGTATGAGCGAGGCCGCTCTGGTCAATGCTGCGGTCAAAGCGCCTGAAGGTGCGGTGTTCGAAGGCACCTTTATCGTCGATATCGCAGCGGTTCAGCCGGTGCCCGAGCGGTTTTCCCTGCACTCCTCCTCAACGCCGCGTCCGACTTGTGTCGTCATCGAGGTAAAGCCCGACATCATGGAAGAATTGCTGCAGCTGTTTGAATGGGAAATCCTGCAGGAGGAGGCCAGCGAGGATGAGATCGTCGTTGCGCGGACCAAGCGTTCGCGCAAGCCCGCCCTGTCTCAGGCTCAGCTGTTTTTCGCCGGGCGGCAGGTTGTGGTGCAAGGGACAGCAAGGCTCGAAAAATACCCGGTGAGTCGGTTTGGCAGCATCGATGGCCACATACGGATACGCCTTAAGTCTGCCGAGCAACTGGTGCGCGTACCCCGGGAAATGGTGCGCGAATTGGTGCGCTGAGGCCGAGGCGGATCAACCCTCAGCAGCGCTTTTCACTTTCAGTTCTTCCAGTTCTTTCTTGGCTTTCAGCCCATCAAGGATAGCCGCGCCCGCCAGAAACACCGCGCCCGTCGCGGCGGCAAACAGCAATTTGCCGCCAAAGCCGGGATACTGCTCGATATAGGCCGCGCCGCGCGAGGTTGCGCCAAGGGCTAGAGCGTAAATGATGACGAACGCTTCAAAGCGGTTCTTGATCACAAACAGTCTGGCAATCTTGCGCAAGAGGTTCTCTCCCTTAACCTTTTCGGGCGGCAACGCCCATGCCAACCCGGCATTGCTGCGGCCCTTGATGGTTAATGTAAGGAGGAGTTTAGGCGCCTTTGACGCTACGTGGCAAACGCGTTAACCCAATTCTTGGACACCTAATGCGCTGAGCAGTGTCGCGCGTGCGATGGTCACTTGTTCAAGCAATGTGTCGGAGCCGAGATCGGTGGGATCAATCTGTTCGGGCCAGGTTTCGGAAATCGTGCGCTCCAGCAAATCGGCCTTGCCCTCATCAAGCAGAAAGCGCGGGTCGACCGTGGCCGGATCGCACACGACGCGCAGGCGCAAACAGGCAGGCCGATTTGCTGGAGCGCACGATTTCCGAAACCTGGCCCGAACAGATTGATCCCACCGATCTCGGCTCCG
>JBCBKF010000263.1:0-3164 GCA_038522255.1 Pseudomonadota bacterium | reverse complement strand
CCTGGCCGCACCCTTACAAAATAACGGAGCGCGGGAGAAATCACCAAGAGATTGTGGGGTCCCCATGAACCTAACCACTAGATCATGAATCGGCGCGGGAATCTCGTCAACGGGGTATTAACCATGTTTGGCGCGATCCACAGGCTGGGATGCGCTGCAAAAGGGCCACGACGCGTGGTCAAAGCTTGAGTCGCGTGTCGCGCAAGAGTCAAAATGAAACTGTGAAGAAAAATTTGGTGATTGAATCATGTGAATCAATCCTTGAATCTTTCAATCCTGTGTCAGCAATTTTGTTGCGCGCGTCATATCTTCTGACTTCGGGGTTTCAGCCAAACACCGCCCAAAGCGCGCCGATCACAGCCAACGCCAAGAGCGCGTGAAAGATCGCAAAGCCCGATTTGATGTTGCGGATCATCTTCTTGAATTCAGCGGTATCATTTTCGTGCGGGAACGGCTGAGCGGGCACAGGCTTACCCAAAAACGTACAGAGCGGTTCCCAACCCTGTTTCACCTCGTAAACCAGAAGGCGTTCGCTCGGCAGTTCGGCCTTGACCGCCGCGTTATGCTCTTCAAACATGCGTTTGGCATGGGTCTCTTCGAACTGGCGGCCGTCAAAGATGCGGTGCCACACGGTGCCATTGGTCATCTCGACGTTTTGCCGGATCGGCGGGATGAGCGCTCGTGCCCATGTGGGCGCGGCTCGACCGATAGCAATGATGGTGGAACTGGCGCTCTTCCACCAGCTGTCGGCGCTGCGCACAGTCAGAATGACCTTTGCCTCGGGATAGTAGGCGCTCAGTTCGCGCCAATAGGCGGCGGTGGGAAAGTCGACCGCAGCGGGAAAGCCTGCATAGACCGCGTCCCAATCGAGCGGCGTATCGGGCTGAGTGCCGATTTTGTGCCACAGCTCCATCTGGCGCTTGTCTGCCATGACTTCGAACATGTGGTGAGTCTTGTCATAGCCGAGGATTTCGAGCGCCGCCTTGAGCGAGGCCGTCCCCGTGCGCCCGAACCCGGCGCCAATCACTTCGAGTGTCATGCCCCTTCCCCCTTTTTGTCTGCGGGCGTCGGGACTATTCCGCCGCCTCCAGCGCCTTGGGCGATGACGCGCCCGCATGCGCGGTGATCTCGTCCGCCAGCCGATCAACCAGCGCCAACGGCACGTCGTGGCCCCAGCCTGGGAGGGTGACAAGTTTCGCCCCGGGAATCGCCTCGGCCGTCGCCTCTCCGCCCGCCAGCTTGACCAGCGGATCGCCTTCGCCGTGCAGCACCAGTGTAGGCGTCGTCACCCTGGCCAGACGTTTCGTGCGGTCGCCATCATCGATGATCGCGGCAAACTGGCGGGCCAGGCCCACCGGGTCCATCTCCCCGCGCCCGAGATTGCTGCGCGTGAGATTGCGTGCACGCTCCTCGTTGAATTCATAGCCCGGACTGCCAATCGCGCGCAGCACCCGGACGCCGTGATTGACCATATCCTCTTCAGAGCCCGATTTGGGTCGCCCCATCAGCGCGCTGATCGCTTCCTTGTCCGCCTGCGGCAGTTTCGGATCACCAGTTGTGGACATGACCGAGGTTAGCGAGAGCAGCCTTTCACGGTGGTGGATCGCCATCAATTGCGCGATCATCCCGCCCATGGACGCGCCCACGACATGCGCCGCGTCGATATCCAGTGCATCGAGCAACCCGGCAGCGTCCGCGGCCATGTCCTTGAGCGTGTAGGGCACTTTCATCGGCCAGCCGATCCGCTTGCGCAGAAACTGCCAGACAATCTTGGGCGGGCGCTGACCGGTCATCTTCTGGCTGAGGCCGATATCGCGATTGTCGAACCGCACCACATGAAATCCGCGCCCCACCAGAGCGGCGACGAATTCATCGGGCCACAAGGTCATCTGCGCGCCCACGCCCATGATCAGCAGAATTGTCTCATTCGCGCGGTCCCCGGCTTGCTCGTAAAACAGCTCAATGCCGGTGTTGGGCGTGGTGATGGCGGGCAAAAATCTCTCCTGTGATCCGTCTAATCGACGAGATTAGGGGGAATGCAGGCATGGTCAAGGCGCAGAAGCGCATACTGGCCCTGTTTAGGGGCGCCATTCGGGTCCGCTGATTGTGAGTCCCTGGGCATCAAGCTGGTCGAGCACGCCATCGGCCTCGGCCAGCACGCGCAAGGGCACCACGGCAATGGTAACGCCGGGCTGCGCTGCGGCGGCGTTGATCATCCCGGTCCACTGATCGCGGATCTGCGTGCCGACTTCACGGTCCGCCCATGGCCAGCATTGGCCAAGCGCAATTTCGAGCGGGTTTTGCATCACGCCGGGCACGTTGAAGCGGGTCCAGTCGAGCCCGCGCGCCTCTATGATCTCCGGCCCAGCCTCGGTCGCGGTCATCGCCGCTTCGAGGCAGGGTATGTGGCTCTCCGGCGGCGCGTCGGCGAGATCATCGAGCAGGTCTTCGCCCCGGAACCGCTCGGGCCGGGTGATGGGCAGGTCGGCCTTCTTGGCCGCTTTCCTCACGATATCGGTCGCATCATCGCTCAATGTGTCGTCATCGAAATCGAGCTGGCGCGCGAGCAGGTTGAAGCTGGTGATGAGGAACGAGCCGCGGTCGTAATCCTTGTCGTATTTTTCTTCCAGAGCCGCCAGTCGGGCGCGCTGGGCTGTGTCGAGGTAATCGGCGGCGACGCTCTTGTCAGGTAGCTTGGTGAAGCGCCCGCCGCGAAACACCAGCCGAAAGAAATCTCCGGGCGAGAATTTAGGCCGAACGCCAATGATGACGCGGTCGGCTTCAAGCGTCGCTTCCTTGAGGCGATCGGGCTGCCACGGCGTCGCCTTGGGCACGCGGCGGATTTCGCCAACAAGGATGATGGTGGAAGCGCCATCGTCGGTGTCGATGGTCCACATCGGCGCGCCGGAGCGCTGGGCGGTGACGACGATGGCGTTTTGGGCCTGAGGCTCGGCGGGCGGCTTAGGGGATTGGGCGGCGAGCGGGGGTGCCAGAAGAGCTGACACTACAACGAGGATTTTACGTCTGCGCATTACGAAGCTCATGCTCGCTGTTCAATGCACCATGCCTGAACGCGGGGATGACGAAAGTGGGCCCGGATAATTCGATCCCCTGAACTCTACGGCACCAGCACCGTAACCTCAGGCTCGCCCGCATTATTCGTC
>JBCBKF010000262.1:0-3203 GCA_038522255.1 Pseudomonadota bacterium | reverse complement strand
ATTCCTTGTCTGTCAGCGTCAGTGCGGGAGCGATGGTAATCGAATCCCCGGTGTGCACGCCCATCGGATCGACATTTTCAATCGCACAGATGATGATGGCGTTGTCCGCGCGGTCACGGACCACCTCCATCTCGAACTCCTTCCAGCCCAGCAGCGATTCATCGATCAGCACTTCAGTGGTCGGCGATGCTGCCAGACCCTCAGAAACGATCCGGTCAAATTCTTGCGTGTTATAAGCGATCCCCCCACCCGTACCGCCCAGCGTGAAGCTGGGCCGGATCACAGCTGGCAGGCCAGTCATTTCCAGGACAGCGCGCGCCTGTTCCAGCGTGTTGGCGATGCCCGCGCGTGGGCTTTCAAGCCCGATGGCGTCCATCGCCTTCCGGAATCGCTCGCGGTTTTCCGCCTTGTCGATGGCATCGGCCCTCGCTCCGATCATCTCGACGCCATGCTCAGCGAGTACGCCCATTTCTTCAAGCTTGAGCGCCGTGTTGAGCGCAGTCTGCCCGCCCATCGTGGGCAGCAAGGCATCGGGCTTCTCCTTGGCGATAATCTTGGCGACGATTTCGGGCGTGATCGGCTCAACATAGGTTGCATCGGCAAATTCGGGATCAGTCATGATCGTCGCGGGGTTCGAATTTACCAGGATCACCCGGTACCCTTCTTCTTTCAGCGCCTTGATCGCCTGCGTGCCTGAATAATCGAACTCGCACGCCTGCCCGATGATGATCGGCCCCGCGCCGATGACGAGGATTGAGGAAATGTCTGTGCGTTTGGGCATGGTTGATCCGTTTTATCGAAAAGGGTGCGTTGTGATCGATCCGCTAGCATTCAACGGCGCTGCCGTTTCCAGGTGACCGCGAAAAGTCGCATATTGGTTTGCTGGCGCGCGCAGCCGTTGGCGAGAATCTGCGACGCTGGCTGCGCCTTGCCCCGCACACGATAGAGCGAGGGCGAACGACCGAGAAACAGCGCGCCTTTTTCGTCGACCTTCATCGCCATGAAGCGCTCCACCGCGGCTGAGGTTTCATTGGTCTCGCGCATCAACCTTGTACCTGCCGTTTCATCGGTGCCCGGCACAGAGAGCGCCTTGACCGCGTCAAAACCGAGCTTGGTAATGTCGTAGGTGTAGGTCGGGACCCATTGGCCGGACGCGGTGCGCAATTGCTCGGATTGCTGATAGGTCAGGCTGGTGCGCACCCGGCCCTCGCACGCGCCCTTATCTTCATCGCCAATCCGCGGGTCTTCGGGGAACAGCAAGTTGCAGCCCGACAGGCCGAACGCCGCCATGGTCAGGGCAAAGGCCGCGCGCTTCATGCTCCATCCCCCGGTTCAAAGGCGTATGAGATCTTGGTGTAGCGATAGACATAGGGCAGGACATCGGGGCGCGAAACGGCGGTGCCATAGATAAAGGTGCAATTTCGGCGAACATCGATCAGCCGATCCCCGTCTCGAACCAGAATGTAGCTGAGGACATATTGCTGGCGCTGATCACGGCGCCGACCAACCACATCAAGCTGGCGGACATGCTCGCCGATATCGCGCAGCCGGTCATCATCCTTGAACCCCTGCCGCTCGCGCGCGTCAGCGATAGCAGCGTGGCGCGCGTCAGGATCAAAGTCTGCTTCGCTAAAGGGTTGATCGGTCGCGACCACCTTGCAGTCCATGCGGCCAGCTACAGGCTTGTCGGTGTCCTCCTTGAACAGAACCGGGCGCCAGAAAGCGATGATTGGCAAGCCCCCCGCACCGCGCTCAAGGCTGACGGAGCCATCGCCCTGAAACGCCACGCCCTCAACGATCTCAGCGCCGGGCCATTGTTCAAGCGGCGGCGGCGTCATCGCCGGATTTTGCGCGGCGAGCGGGGCGGCGTAAAGGGTGCCCACAAATAAGATGAGGTTCCTAGTCATCCTTTTGAGATGCATCCTCATCGGTCTCGACACCAAGAAACTTCAGTTGTTCGGGTGTTAGCGGTTGGTCTGCCGCCTGCCGAGCTTGGATAAAGAGCAAGTTGGCAATGTCCCTCCAAGCTCTGTGCGCATCCAAAAAGACCAAATCTCGCTGCACCATGCCACTAGACGTGTATCCATCAGTCTGAAGGTCTGTTTCTCGCACTTTGAAACCCAATGAATGCGCAATCTCGAAGATCAATCGAGTTAGCTTCAGTCCCGTATTTGCAGCCAAATCGTCGGTTACAGTTTGGCCTTGTGAGTTTGCTGCTACAATGAACTCTTTATACGCGACGATCACACTGGGCTTGTCTGCAAACTCCATTGGGATCAGGTTGATAGCATGATTGTAGTTTACGTCAGCTGGCAGCACCCGAAAGGCGAGTAGGTGCCTTAAAATAGTAAGTCGCTGCTCTCGTTTCGATTTTCGGTCTTGATGCCACAACGTGATCAGGACGGCAGCAACAGGACCGGCGACAACGGCAATAGTCATGATCCAGTTTTCGGTGCTCACCCCAGCCCCCCGACGAACTTTTCAAACAGGTAGAAGCTATCCTGCGGCCCCGGGCTCGCCTCCGGATGATACTGCACCCCAAACGCCCGCTTCCCTTTCACGGCAATTCCGCAATTGGAGCCGTCAAACAGGCTCACATGGGTCTGCTCAAGCGTTTCAGGCAAAGTGTCAGCATCGACCGCGAAGCCGTGGTTCATGCTGGTGATCTCGACGAGCCCTGTGGTCTCGCCCCAGCCCTTGTCCCCTTCACCAAAGGCAACGCGCTGGACCGGGTGGTTTGCGCCGCGGTGGCCCTGATGCATCTTCACCGTCTTCGCGCCTGCTGCAAGCGCGAGCATCTGGTGGCCAAGGCAAATGCCAAAGAGCGGCACATCCGCATCCAGCAGGGCCTTGATCACCGGCACCGCGTATTCCCCCGTCGCCGCCGGATCGCCCGGCCCGTTGGAGAGGAACACGCCGTCGGGCTTCAGCGCCATGATCGCCTCGAAGTCCGTCTTCGCCGGGACCACCGTCACTTTGGCGCCTGCGCGCACAAGGTTGCGGAAAATATTGTCCTTTGCCCCGTAATCCACGGCAACTACGTGCGGTTTTGCGGCCCCCTCGGCTTCGCCATACCCGGCGCCCAGCGTCCAATAGCTGCCCTGCCATCCCTGATTAGCGCTGCGCGTTACAGTGATGGCGAGGTCCAGCCCCTCAAGCCCCGCCCATTTCTGTGCCTCGGCAAGCAGGGCGGGAAGATCGAA
>JBCBKF010000261.1:0-3207 GCA_038522255.1 Pseudomonadota bacterium | reverse complement strand
CCTCAAACAGCTTGCGGGTCTGCCGGTTGCGCAGCGTGCCGATCATCACCTTTGTCAACAAGGTCGACCGCGAAGGGCGCGACCCGTTTGAGACGCTCGATGAAGTGGCGGACATGCTCGCGCTCGACGTGTCTCCGCAGAGCTGGCCGGTGGGGCTGGGCGGACAGTTTGAAGGCATTCTCGACTTTGCCAGCGGCGATGTCAGCCGGCCCGAAGGCCCCTCCAAAGAATTCCTCGGCACGCGCGAGAGCGACCCGGCGATCCCTGAAGAGTACGCAGAGGAGGCTGAACTCGCACAGGTCGGCTATCCCGAGTTTGACCTTGAAGCCTATCGCAACGGCGATCTGACGCCGGTCTATTTCGGCTCTGCGCTCAAGAATTTCGGCGTGATCGAGCTGATCGAGGCGATCGCCAAGCACGCGCCCCCCCCGCGCCCGCAACCCGCTGGCGAGACCCGGATTGAGCCTGATCACAGTGAGGTCACCGGCTTCATCTTCAAGGTCCAGGCCAACATGGACCCCAATCACCGCGACCGGATCGCTTTCATGCGGCAGGTTTCGGGCACCTTCAAACGCGGCATGAAGCTGACGCCTAGCGGCCTTGGAAAGCCGATTGCGATCCACTCACCGATCCTGTTCTTCGCGCAGGACCGCGAGATTGCGGACACCGCAGAGGCGGGCGATATCATCGGCATCCCCAATCACGGGACCCTCAGGGTCGGTGATACTCTGAGCGAGAAGGATACGGTGCGCTTTACCGGGCTGCCCAATTTCGCGCCCGAAATCCTGCGCCGCGTCCAGTTGAAGGATCCGACCAAGACCAAGCAGCTTCGAAAAGCGCTCGATGACCTGTCCGAAGAGGGCGTTATCCAGGTCTTCTACCCCGAGATTGGCGCGCAACATATCGTCGGCGTTGTCGGCCAGCTGCAGCTTGACGTGCTGATCTCGCGGCTCGCGGCGGAGTACAAGGTTGAGGCCGCGCTCGAAGCTGCGCCCTTTGCCACCGCGCGCTGGTTAAAGGGCGACGACAGGGCGATGGACGAGTTTGAAAGCTTCAACCGCGCCAACCTCGCGCGGGATCGCGACGGCGATCTTGTGTTCATGGCAAAGAGCCCGTGGGATGTGAACTACCAGGTCGAAAAGAACCCCGATCTGACCTTTTCTGCGACCAAGGAGCGCTAGACTTGCGAGCGGCGCCCAATCGCGGCAAAGCACTGCGCCATGAACGGATCGGGACCCACTTCGCAAACCTTCATCTCGCAGCGCCTGCGGCTCAATTATCTCGACTGGGCGAAAGGCGAGGACAGGCACGACAAGCCGCCGCTTGTGCTCGTGCATGGAGGCCGTGATCATGCGCGCAGCTGGGACTGGACGGCGCAGGAGCTGAGCAAGGAATACCGCGTCTTTGCGATGGATCACCGCGGCCATGGCGACAGCGACTGGGTGTCGGATGGCAATTACATGGTCACCGACATGGTCTATGATCTTGCGCAATTCGTCCATCAGCTTGGCTGTGGGCCGGTGCGGATGATCGCGCATTCGATGGGCGGCAATGTGGCGCTGCGTTACACCGGCATGTTCCCCGATATGGTCACCAAGCTGGTCGCGATTGAGGGCCTTGGCCCCTCGCCCGAATGGCAGCGGAAAATGCGCGAGAAACCCTATCCTCAGCGCCAGCGTGAATGGATCGAGAAGAAGCGCAAAGCCGCTGGGCGAACCCCGCGCAAATATGACAGCATCGAAGCCGCCTTTGCGCGGATGATCGAGGAAAACTCCTACCTCACCGAGGATCAGGCACGCCATCTCACCTTGCACGGCGTTAATCGCAACGAGGATGGCACCTATAGCTGGAAGTTTGACCCGCATCTCAATGTCTGGGCGGTCGAGGATGTGGCAGACGAATTTCTCGAGGCCACCTGGGCCGCAATTACTTGCCCGGCGCTGCTATTATACGGCTCGGACAGCTGGGCGTCGAACCCGGAGAAGGACGGCCGGATCGTGCACTTCAACACGGCGCGCGTGGTCGAGTTCGAAAAAGCGGGCCATTGGCTCCACCATGACCAATTCGATCGCTTCATCAGTGTGGTGAGCGACTTTTTGCAATAATCTCAACAGGAGGCCGCGCGTGTCGGATTTTTTCGATAGCCTGAATGAAAAGCATGTGGCGATGATCGAAAAACAGCCGATGTTTTTCGTGGCCACCGCCGCGGCTGACGCCCGCATCAATTTGAGCCCCAAGGGCTATGATTCCTTCCGCGTGATTGCGCCTGACCGGGTCGCATATCTCGATTTGGGCGGATCGGGTAATGAAACCCACGCGCATCTTACCGCCGATGGCCGCATCACGATCATGTTCTGCAATTTCGACCGGCCCGCGCTGATTTTGCGGATCTATGGCCGGGGGCATGCCGTTTTGCCGCAGGATGCAGGCTGGGATGAGCTTGAGAGCCGCTTCACTATCCTTCCCGGCACGCGGCAGATCTTCGATATCGCGGTCGAAAGCGTGCAGACGTCGTGCGGCTGGGGCGTACCCTTCATGGAGCTGAAGTCCGAGCGCGAAACGCTCAAGAAAGCGCACCGTCAAGTCGATCCCGAAGAGTGGATAGCCAAAGCTGAAGCGCGCACTAGCAGCATTGACGGTCTGCCAACACGGCCCACTGAGCGGTATTTTGCGGGCGAATGATGCGTTGCGGGGTGCCCCAGCCTTGCCTAAAATCCGGGCAACTGGTCAAAGCGCAGGCACGCAAATGCCCATAGTCTTGCCGCATCAGCCCGCCTGACGCTGCGTCCAGGGGACTTGGCCATAATGGCACACCTTTTGCTGCCTTGTTCACGGGGCTATGCGTCAAAAACAACAAGGGGAGCTGGCTGTGAAATTCATCATCGCCGTTATCAAACCGTTCAAGCTCGACGAGGTCCGCGAAGCGCTCAGCGCTATCGGCATCGCGGGTATGACCGTGACCGAAGTCAAAGGCTTTGGCCGCCAGAAAGGCCAGACCGAGATTTATCGCGGGGCCGAATATTCGACCAATATGCTGCCCAAGGTGAAGCTTGAAATCGCTGCCAGCGATGATGTCGCGGAAAAGGTGGTGGAGACCATTCAGCAGACCGCCAACACCGAAGCGATCGGCGATGGCAGCGATTTCAAGCTTCACCTTGGGCAGCATATTGGTCGAATATTCGGCCCCGCGATAAATCTCGGTCTGGC
>JBCBKF010000260.1:0-3216 GCA_038522255.1 Pseudomonadota bacterium | reverse complement strand
CTTTGCTCTTAAGAAGCGTTGGCAAGCGCGGCATCCCGCGCAGCTCTTAACTGAGCGAAGTCTTCCCCAGCATGGTAACTCGACCGGGTTAAGGGCGAAGCGGAGACCATAAGGAAGCCCTTGGCTCGGGCGATCTCTTCATAAAGCGCGAACTCATCCGGCGTGACATAGCGATCAATGGCGGCGTGTTTGCGCGTCGGCTGAAGATACTGGCCGATGGTGAGGAAATCGACGCCGGCGGAGCGCATATCATCCATCACCTGCATGACTTCTTCTTTGGTCTCACCCAGCCCAACCATCAGACCGGACTTCGTGAACTGGGCCGGATCGCGCTCTTTCACCTTCTCCAGGAGACGAAGCGAATGGAAGTATCGCGCCCCTGGGCGGATCGACAGGTAAAGCCGCGGGACGGTTTCAAGATTGTGGTTGAACACATCGGGACGCGCATCGATCACCCTGTATTCCCAGCCATCCTTCGCAAGGATGGCTGGGGTGAGAATCTCAACGGTCGTGCCTGGTGAGGCTGAGCGGATCGCGTCAATCGTGTGGACAAAGTGCATAGCCCCGCCATCGTCCAGATCGTCCCGGTCGACGCTTGTAATGACGACATGCTCAAGCCCCATCTCCGCAACAGCTTCACCGACACGTCGCGGCTCATCATGATCAAGGCCTGCCGGGGGTTTCCCGGTGGCGACGTTGCAGAAGGAGCAGGCGCGCGTGCACACCTCCCCCATAATCATCATGGTGGCGTGTTTCTTGGTCCAGCACTCGCCGATATTCGGGCACCCGGCCTCTTCACAAACGGTAACGAGCCCTTTCGATTTCACGATCGCACGGGTCTCTGCATACCCGCGGCTCGTCGGCGCCTTCACACGGATCCATTCAGGCTTGCGCAGCACGGGCGTATCCGGGCGATTTCGTTTTTCCGGATGTCGGTGTTCACGAGGCTGATGCGGGTGATTGATCAGAGTGGCCATGACTCGCTAAATGGATGGAAACACGCGATCTATCAAGCGCCGCGGCGACAATGCCGCTATGTCTTTATGGCGCATCTGGGAGCCTCAAATGGGTGATGATATGGCCGCCGGCGCACTCGAACTCGCCGGCGCGGAAACCAAGCCAATCACGTTTCAGCCGAGTTCAGCGCGCATCGACCTGTTCTCCGGCCTATTACGTGCCAAGAGCGAACATGGCGGCGCGAGCGTCGCTGTCATCGATGGGGACGGCCGAAAACTGACCTACACTGAGGTCGTGCGCGCGGCCTTTGCGCTTGGCGCCGCGCTCAAGGCCCGCACCGAAAAAGGCGAAAATGTTGGTATTCTTCTCCCAACCGGCGTCGGTGCCATTGTCGCCTTCTACGCCGTTCTGGCCTATGGCCGCGTGCCGGCCATGCTGAACTTCACGGCGGGTGCGAGAAACCTTAAGTCAGCGATGAAAGCCGCGAAGATCAAGCGGATCGTCACAGCCGAGAAATTCATCGAGCTTGGTAGCCTCGAACCCCTGATTGAAGAGCTGAAAACCGAAGCTGAGATCATCAATCTGGAACCTGTCCGCGAAGGGCTTACCCTCGGTAATAAACTCGCCGGCGCCTTGGGCCCGTTCTTTCCGCGCCTCTTCCGCACGCCGGCGCAGCACCAGAAACCCGGTGTCATTCTCTTTACGTCCGGCACGGAAGGCGAGCCTAAAGGCGTCGTCCTCAGTCATGAGAATGTGATGGCCAACGTGCAGCAGGTGCGCGCCCATATTGGCCTCGATCCAAAAACGGATGCGGTCTTCAACCCGCTCCCCACCTTCCATTGCTTTGGCCTGACCGTGGGCGCTGTTCTGCCGCTCGTGTCGGGCGTGACAGCGATCTGCCATCCGAGCCCGCTTCAACCGAAGGAAATTGCGAAGCGTATCCGCAAGACGAAATCGACGATACTACTCGCAACCGACACCTTCATTTCACAGTATACGCGCGCCGGATCGGAAGGAGATCTGGACTCCGTGCGCCTTGCCGTGTGCGGCGCTGAACGTGTCCGCGACGAGACCCGCCAACTTGTCCGCAAGAAATTCAATATTGAGATCCTGGAGGGGTATGGCGCAACGGAAGCAGCGCCCGTGATTGCCGCGAACAAGGTCGGCGCGAACAAGCCTGGAACTGTGGGTCTGCCCATGGCCGGCATGGAGCTTGATCTTGTGCCCGTCGAAGGCATTGAAGAAGGCGGGCGGCTGCGCGTGCGCGGCCCGAACGTGATGCAAGGATATTTGCGGGCCTCTGCGCCAGGTGTTCTGGAAGGCACAAATGACGGCTGGCACGACACCGGCGATATCGTGAACATCGACCAAGACGGCTTTGTGCGGATCATGGGCCGCGTCAAACGCTTTGCAAAGATTGGCGGAGAAATGGTGTCGCTCGCCGTGGTGGAGAATTGTGCGAGCGCGATTTGGCCCGACCATATGCATGCGGCAGCGACCCTGCCGGACTCGCGCAAGGGTGAGCAGATCATCCTCCTGTCCGATAGCGCGGATGCGAACCGGTCAGACATTCTCGCCTGGGCGCAAAACCACGGCACGCCGGAGATCGCGGTGCCGCGGAAAGTCATTCATGTGGACGAGATACCCGTGCTAGGCACCGGCAAGGTTGATTATGGCGCAGTGCAGAAGCTGGCGGTGCAGCTGACCGAAGCGTAAGCGCGCCGCTGACCGCCCGACTTTCGCCTAGATATGCAAGGCGCGGTCTTCGGCATCGAGCACGGCTTCATGCATCATCTCCGACAGGGTCGGGTGCGGGAAGATGGTGTGCATGAGGTCCTGTTCGGTCAGCTCCCCTTCCCGCGCGATCACATAACCCTGGATCAGCTCTGTCACTTCCGCGCCGATCATATGTGCGCCAAGGAGTTCACCTGTTTCAGCATCGAAGATCGTCTTGACCATGCCGTCGCCAGCGCCGAGCGCTATCGACTTCCCATTTCCGATGAAAGGAAAGCGGCCGACCTTGATCTTGCGCCCCGTTTCCTTCGCCTTGTCCTCGGTGAGGCCGACGCTCGCGATCTGTGGATGGGAATAGGTGCAGCCCGGCACATTTGAGGCATCAAAAGGGTGGGCCTCGTTCCGGCCATGGATACCTTCAACACAGAGGACGCCTTCATGGGAGGCTTTGTGCGCGAGCCAGGGCGGGCCCGTGAGATCTCCGATGGCATAGAGCCCCGGCACGCCCGTGCGCCCAAAGGCATC
>JBCBKF010000259.1:0-3281 GCA_038522255.1 Pseudomonadota bacterium | reverse complement strand
ATCTGGATGTGTCTGGCATGCGAAGCGCGTGCCCAGCGTTCCCAGCGTTCAGCAAAACCGCTCGGAATCCTGTCTGCGAGCCCGATGCGGCTGCTCGGGGACCAGACCCCTGTCGCGCGGGCGGAGCGGGTCTCCGCCGGAAACTCATCGGCGAATATGGTCACCGCCGCGCCGGTTTCGATCAGCTGCAGCGCGGTGGTGAGCCCAATCACGCCGGCACCGATAACGGCGAATTCCTTTGCCCCCTTAGAGCGCGCAAGCATCGTTGCCTCCGCAGCGCAGCCCCAGCTTAAGGACCAACCCGATCCGCCATGGCCATAATTGTGCACCACAGTTTTCTCGCCAAAGCGTTCCAACTCAAGGCGCGGCCCTTTGGGGCGAAACGGGCGCGTGCAGACGGTGACTTTCATCAAGTGCTCGCGATCCGCCAGAAAGGGTTCAACCCTCTGTGACCGCGGTATCGAACTTGCGCTCTTGGCTCCGGGCATGGAAGAACATGCGCTGAGCAGCGATGCCGCCCCGCCAGCCATAAAAACTCGCCTGTTCGAATGCATTGCGGCCCTTTCCCCGTTCGCGAGCGCAATAGCGACTTGCTTACAACGGCGCGAGAACATGCCGCGCCGTTTCAGCGCGATGCGAGACCGGTCCGTCTCGCAGTCAGAGCATATCCTGTTCCGCTTTCGCGAAGACCTCTTCCCAATCAGCGAGATTGGCTTTGGCGTCCTTCACGAAATGGCTGCGTTTGACATAGCCCATAAGCGCGCCTGCAAGAAAACGACCGACAGCGCCCAGCGGCCTTTCGACCTGGCACAATAGGATGATCCGTGTCTCCTTCGTATCGTTGCGGACCTCATGCTCGTACGTGTCGTCAAACAAGGTCCAATGCCCTTCTTCCCAACCCGTGCGGCGACCATCGACCCGCATCCATATCCGATCGCGATCCTTGGGGACGACGAGGCCAAGATGCGCCGTGATGAATGCCTTGGTTACGCCTCTGTGAGGGACGATCACAGTGCCTGGATCTAGGATCGAGAAGAAAGCCGAGTTCAGCCCCGGAATGCGGCTCACAAGATCGGCGGTCACCGGCGCGCGGGCGATGTTCTCTTCCACCCGGTGACCGTATCCGATCAGGAAGAAGCTGCGCCATGTGTTGTCATCGACGAGTTTGCGGTGATCGGGCGAGATTTCGCGCAAGGGCGGTATCGCCTCGCGATGTTGGTAAACCGCCAGCGCTTCTGCGCGCACATCGCGCCAGCGGGCCTGCAATTCGCGCGTCCAGTGAAACTCTTCTGGATCAAGCAAGGGGGCGTTCGAAATCTTCGAGCTCCGGGCAATCCAGTCATTTACCGTGTGACGCTGCTTCTTGAGAAAGCGATAATGGATAGGTTTGCCAGGATCGTTGGACAACAAGCCGAAACCGTTTGACCAGCCCATAGGGCCCTCCAAAAAACGTTACTCTTTCGCTCGCAAGCGTGCCTGAGGTAAGCCGCTTGCATGATTGAACTGTGCGATCGCTTTGGCGAGCAAAGCCTGACCAGCGGATGCCATTGATAGCATTTACCCAGCGATACAAAAGTTTGACGTCAACCGAATGCGTTGGACGCCATCACAATTGCTTTGGTCGATTGATGCGGTTCTCTGCCCTCCCAATCGCGCGTTTTGCCAGTGTCACTCTACGGGCAGAAACTCAGGCACGGAAAGGTAGCGCTCGCCGGTGTCGTAATTGAAGCCCATCACCCGCGTACCTGGCTCAAGCTCGGGCAGCTTCTTGGCAATCGCAGCGAGCGTTGCGCCTGATGAGATGCCGATCAGCATGCCTTCTTCGCGCGCTGCGCGGCGTGCCATGTCTTTCGCGTCATCGGCGCTCACCGTCACGGCGCCATCGATAGCGTCGGTGTGCAGGTTGCCGGGGATGAAGCCTGCGCCGATGCCCTGGATCGGGTGAGGGCCGGGTTCGCCGCCATTGATGACCGGCGAGGCTTCGGGCTCCACGCCATAGGCTTTGAAGTGAGGCCAGTGCTTCTTAAGCTCTTCGGCGCAGCCGGTGAGGTGTCCGCCTGTGCCAACGCCGGTGATCATGACGTCGATCGGCTCGTCAGCGAAATCGGCCAGAATTTCCTTTGCCGTCGTTGCGGTGTGAACTGCGACATTGGCCGGGTTTTCAAACTGGCTGGGCATCCAGGCGCCTATGGTCTCAGCGACAATCTGGCTCGCGCGTTCGATCGCGCCCTTCATGCCCTTTTCCTTCGGTGTGAGATCAAACGTCGCGCCATAAGCAAGCATCAGACGGCGCCGCTCAATCGACATCGATTCGGGCATGACGAGGATCAGTTTGTAGCCCTTGACTGCCGCAACCATCGCAAGGCCGATGCCAGTGTTGCCTGAGGTGGGCTCCACAATAGTCCCGCCCGGTGCCAGCAAGCCGCTCGCTTCGGCGTCTTCGACCATGGCGAGCGCGATGCGGTCTTTGATCGATCCGCCCGGATTAGCGCGCTCAGATTTGAGCCACACTTCGTGATCAGGGAAAAGCCGCGATAAACGGATATGCGGTGTGTTGCCGATCGTCTCGAGGATATGTGCAGCTTTCATCTCAGGCTCCCTTCCGTCATTTGGTTCCGCCCTCTTCTAGCAATTCTGGCGGCGGATCGAAGGTCTTTGTGGTGCGCAGGATAGGAAACATCCAACTCCATAGGCCAACAGTTGCAATCGCCCCCAGACCGCCCGCCGCCACAGCGGCGACAGGTCCGATAAAATAGGCGAGCGTGCCGGAGACGAAATCTCCGCCTTCGTTCGACGCGCTGATCGCCAGCAGGCTTACAGAAGAAACGCGGCCGCGTTTGTCATCAGGCGTGTGCAATTGCACGAGTGACTGGCGCACATAGACGCTGAACATGTCTGATGCGCCCACGATGAAGAGCATAGCGAGGCTGAGGCTCATCGAGGTTGAAAACGCAAAAATGACGGTCGCGAGACCAAAAACCGCCACCGACCCAAGCATTTTGGGGCCGACATTGGTCTTCATCGGGCGGAAGGAGAACCACGCCGCCATCACAGCGGCACCGATCGCCGGTGCCATCGCAAGTTGACTGAGCCCGCTCGCGCCCACTTGGAGAATGTCTCGCGCATAGACCGGGAAAAGCGCTGTAGCGCCCGCAAGGCCCACGGCGGCGAGATCCAGCGTGATCGAACCCAGCACCATCTTATTGCGCACAACATAGCGCACGCCGTCCACGATTTGCCCGATCGGACGCTGATCGCGGCGGACAGGGGGCTGCGGCACT
>JBCBKF010000258.1:0-3309 GCA_038522255.1 Pseudomonadota bacterium | reverse complement strand
GTTATCCTCGCAACCGATGGCGATTTCAATGTCGGCGTGTCGGATCGCGATGCACTCGTCGAGATGGTCGAGAAAAACCGCGATCGCGGCATCACGCTGACCACGCTCGGCTTTGGCCAGGGCAATTACAACGAGGCGATGATGGAGCAGATCGCCAATAAGGGGAACGGGAACTACGCCTATATCGACAGCGCGCTCGAAGCGAAAAAGGTGCTGGGCGATGAGATGTCCTCGACCCTGTTCACCATCGCCAAGGATGTGAAGATCCAGGTCGAGTTCAACCCCGCCGTCATCAGCCAGTACCGCCTTGTGGGCTATGAAAACCGTGCGCTTCGCGAAGAGGACTTCAACAATGATCGCGTCGATGCAGGCGATATCGGCGCAGGGCACCAGGTGACCGCGATCTATGAAGTGGTGCCAACGGGCTCGGCAGGCTGGATCCCAAAGCGCCGCTATGAAGACGCCGTGCCCCCTGCCGCTACTGAGCGCCGGGCTGAAGCTGCGCATGTGAAACTGCGCTACAAGCTGCCCGATGGAGACACCTCGAAGCTGATTGATCGGGTGGTGACCCTTGAGCAACTGCGGCGCGCCAAGGTGCCAACGGGCGACTTTGCGTTTGCCGCATCGGTCGCGGCATTCGGTCAGCTCTTGCGCGGAGATCAGCTGATGCAGGGCTTTGACTTTGACGATGTCGGAGAGCTCGCTGGCCGCCAGAATAATTTCTGGCGGCAGGAATTCCTGCAATTGAACGCCGTTGCCGCTAGCATGAAAGGGGGCTGATCGCCTCATTGCACGGCAAAGAGGGGGCAGCGCCGCGCTTGCAAGTGCGCACGCGCTGACCCCCTTTTGCCGTGTCGCAGACCAATTAAGCGCCTGATACAGTGGAGCGGTTGCACCTTGGGCCAACGTTGCTAAGGGGCGCTGATTTTACGCTTTAAGAGAGGCCCAAAAAGCTATGGACGTATCTTTCACAGACGCCATCCCTCTGATTGTCATCGGGCTTGTCCTGCTGGTGCTTGCGGTCTGGCTGCTGATGCGGCTGGGCCGGACGACGACGGTCGTCAGCGACGAGCGCGAGGCACGCGATGTCCTCGATGAAGGCGCAGCGCCTGCGAAACGCAATCAGGCGCTGATCGACGCCGCGCCCGCCTCTGCGAAGGGGGAGGCTGGACCCGGTGACGCGACTTCGAGCAAGGCGTCCGCCCCCACCTCCGCGCCTGAACCCATGCCAAGTCCGGCACCTGCTCCTGCTCCTGCACCAGCATCAGCACTGGCCCCGCAAGCCGCTCCTGCTCTTGCTCCCGCTGGAGCGACGGGTGATGACTTGACGCAAATCAAGGGCGTTGGCCCCAAACTGGCGGGAGTTCTGCGCGAAGAGGGCATCACGAGCTTTGCCCAAATCGCAGCCTGGACCGATTCGGATATCGAAGCGATCGACGCAAAGCTTGGCCGCTTCAAAGGGCGCATCACGCGCGACCAATGGGTTGAACAGACGAAGCTTATGATTTCCGGCGATAAATCAGCCTATGCGGAGAAGTTTGGCCAGAACGGATAAAATTTCACAGGGACAACCGTCCAAGTTGTGTTACATCCCTTACCGTCAAGTAAGGAGGA
The DNA here is from genome assembly GCA_038522255.1 of Pseudomonadota bacterium. GTDB lineage: Bacteria > Pseudomonadota > Alphaproteobacteria > Sphingomonadales > Sphingomonadaceae > Erythrobacter. The sequence goes on along the minus strand of JBCBKF010000258.1, from coordinate 1,695 downwards.
TGCCATGGTTCAACGTATTCTGGTCGCCGAGGACGAGCCTGTCGTCGCGTTCGATTTGTGCGATACCGTCGAAGAAGCGGGATACGAGGTGGAAGGGCCTTTCAGCGGCGCATCTAGTGCCATGCTTGCCTCCAGACACGAAAAGCCGGATCTCGCGATCCTCGACATCACGCTTGACGACGGCGAAGTCTTTGCACTCGCCGAACAACTTGAAGCGGACAATGTGCCGATCATCTTCCACTCCGGGCGGCTGACCCGCCCGCAACTGAAAGAGCGGTTTCCAACCTCCACGACACTCGCCAAGCCGTGCCCGCCCGCCGACATGCTGAGCGCGGTCAACACCGTGCTCGAAAGCACCAAGGCTGAGGCCTGAACCCTCGCTGCCAGAGACCCGGTAGCGCGTTGGGGCCGGGTAAACGCCAGAAGCTGGCCATGACACACCATTGCGCGCGAACGCGGTAATGACGGCGGGGGTGATAGCAGGGATGACCGCAGGGGTGACCTCACTTGTCTGCGCGTGTATGGGTTGCGCTTAAAGCGCCAGCCTGCAACAGGCTAATCGACTGCATTAAGGAGCCCTCTCGTGAACGCCCCGTTTAACACGCCCGCGAACGACGCGCGCGCCACCGACGCGCCCAACCCCAGCGCTGGCATCGTACCCTTCAACTGGGAAGATCCCTTCGATCTGGAATCGCAGCTTTCCGAAGAAGAGCGGATGATCCGCGACGCTGCAAATGCGTTTGCGCAGTCCGAACTGCAACCGCGCGTCATCGAAGCGTTCCGCAACGAAGTGTCCGCACCCGAACTCTTCCCGCTCATGGGGCAGGCCGGCATGCTCGGCGTCACCATTCCTGAGGAATATGGCGGCGTGGGCGCATCCTATGTCGCCTATGGCCTCGTCGCGCGCGAGATTGAGCGGGTGGATTCAGGCTACCGCTCGATGGCGAGCGTCCAGTCCAGCCTGGTGATGCACCCGATCAACGCCTATGGCTCTGAGGAGCAGAAGCGCAAATTCCTCCCCGGCCTTGCTTCAGGCGAGCTCATCGGCTGCTTTGGCCTCACCGAACCCGACGCTGGCAGCGACCCGGCGGGCATGAAGACCTGGGCCAAGAAGGACGGCGCTGACTATGTGATCTCGGGCAGCAAGACCTGGATCTCAAACTCACCCTTTGCCGATGTTTTCGTGGTCTGGGCCAAGAGCGAAGAGCATGGCGGCGGTATTCGCGGCTTTATCCTTGAAAAGGGCATGGAAGGGCTGTCGGCGCCCAAGATCGAAGGCAAGATCAGCTTGCGCGCCTCGACCACGGGCATGATCGTGATGGACGAGGTCCGCGTGCCAGCCGAAAACCTGCTGCCGCATGTGCAGGGCCTCAAGGGTCCGTTCGGCTGCCTGAACCGCGCGCGCTACGGCATCAGCTGGGGTGCCATGGGAGCCGCGGAATTCTGCATGCACGCCGCGCGCCAGTATGGCCTGGACCGCAAGCAATTTGGCCGGCCGCTCGCTGGCACGCAGCTCTATCAAAAGAAGCTCGCCGACATGCTCACAGACATTGCGCTTGGCCTGCAAGCCTCCTTGCGCGTGGGTCGCCTGATCGATGAGCACCGCTTCAGCCCCGACATGATCAGCGTGGTAAAGCGCAACAATGTCGGCAAGGCTCTCGATATCGCGCGTCAGGCGCGCGACATGCATGGCGG
>JBCBKF010000257.1:0-3355 GCA_038522255.1 Pseudomonadota bacterium | reverse complement strand
CGCAGGTAGGAAACGGTCCCGGTAACCAACCACTTCAGACTGAATTGGCGTGTGTATTGGCCCGAAACCGAAAGCTCGTTGGCGTTGACGCCTTCAGGGTTTCCCAAAGATGAGAAGTCTTGCGAAACGTAGTCCGCGCGCACCGTGAGACTGTCGGCTAACCCACCACGGTCAAAAAAGTGATCGTAACTGACGCCCGCTGCAAACCCCTCACCCGCGTCGCGCCCGGTGCTAACGCCGCCGTCCAGCAACAGTCGGCCGCTATTGCCCAGCACAAACTGTATCTGGCTCGTGACAGTCTGCACTGCCTCACTGGCTTGAACGCCGATGCCCAAAGCGGGCCGATTGATAAACGCTTTGCGATAAAATCCGGAAATCGCCATGGGCCCGCGGTAATCGGGTGCGCCGGCAAAATTGTCGCTCGTGGGGCCAGCATAAAATCCATACTCATAGTCACCCGGATCAAGATCAATCGGGTCGAGATATTGCTGGTAAGACAGGTTTTGCACACCGCCGGAAAGGTCGGTCACCTGAATGTCGATATCGTTGCTTCCAGCAAGAAGCGGCAGCTGGCTGAAGTCATAACGGCCCGGCTGCAGCCGCACCTCCCTGAACAAGGCGCCGTTGCGCAGAAACCGCACGGTGGATTCGCGTTGCAGGACGAGCTGCCGGTTAGCCTGCAGGATCGCGGCGCGAAACCCGTTGAAACGGCGCGCCTGGCGCAAGACACCCACACCGCCCATCGAGACAAAGGTCTGCTGCCCCCGGATCTCGGGATCGAGATCACCGGCGAACCACCGACGAAAACTCTCCGGCTCATCATAAACCAGGCGCGCAAAATTGCGCGTGAAGCGATAGCTGTCCCCGTCAATGCCCAATTGCTGACCGACCTGGCCGTCTGCCTCGAAAACGACAGCACCGACACGCACCGCTCCATCAAATGTGACGGTGGGGGGATCGGCCCGAGACCCTTCCCAAACATAGGTCTGGATCACACCGAGATTAAGATAGCCCGAGAATTGCGAAGGCAACAACGTGGCGTCACCGCTATCCTCGCGCGGCGGCGCGAACAGGTCAACAATCGCCCGGCGCTCCGGGGCCACTTCCACCAAGACAACTGAAAGCGTCGAGGGGTCGTAGGTCAACGAGACCCCCGTTCCCTCCAGATCTTCGGGTTGAAATTGGACCATGCCCTCCAGTCCGGCCGACAGATCTACGAGCGCATCATCGTTGAGCGTCGTGTCAAGCAGGCCGACGAAGGCGGCGGAGTCAAGGAAAATGCGATCATCAGCCGTCATCAGGATCGGAATGTCGCCCAGCGTGCGCGATCCGAATATCAGTGGGACGGTGAGCTGCAAGTCCCGGTCATACGGGTTGATGTCGGGCCGACCATCCGGCCTTAACGGAACTCCCGTGCCCGTTTCTTCCTCGCTCTGGCTGTCTGTCTCATTCCCCTGCGCGGCACCACTATTTGCGTCTGGATCGATTGCGGTTTTGACTTGCGATGGAACGGGCCGCTCGTTCTGGGGCAGCGGCACAACAGTACCCTCGGCCACCTCCTCATCTGGAGGTGGAGAGGGGCTTTGCGTTTCGGCTGGCAAAGCGACGATCGCCTGCGCAAGAGCAGGCTGGGTTGCCACAATGCTGAGGGTTGCCGACGAAAGAAGGAGGGCGGCCTTGGAAATCAACGCTTGAAGGTGAGTTCGATCGGACTTTCGCCAAATCCCGTAATCGGCAGATTGAAGGTTCGCTCGCCCAGGGCGGGCACGAAGCCGGTGCCAACAGCCTGTGACAATTCCTCGGGCGATACATCGACCCGCAGGAAATTTCCGTCCTCATCCTTGCCTTCGAGCTTCCAGCCAAAGTTTGACATCATTGCGTGGCGACGGCCAGTGTTTTTGAGGACGACCTGTACCCCTTGCACCGTCAACGCGGCGGCATCAGAACCCGGCGACGGCGGCACTTCATAGGCGCTGGCCCGCGCACTTTTGGCAGTTACTTCAGGCCGCGCGTCGGGCGGCGACACGACAACAAGGGCGCGCAGATTGTACAACACCTGCACCTGCGCGGCGACTTCATCTTCGGAGCCTTCGTCAAACGCGACGGGAAGCTGCTCAACAGAGACGTAATAGGATTGCGATGTCGGGATTTCAGGTTCACCGACCCACTGCAGGCGCACCACTTGGCGGCCACCGGGCGCAAGAACGCCCTGGGGCGGGAAGATCAGGAAATCGTCATCTGCGGGCGTCTCGGTTATCTGACCGTTCGTGTCGATCTCCATCCGATAGACCCGGGTTTCGAAAGCCAGACGCCCCTGATTGATGTTTTGCACCTCAACCCGTGCAACCGATCCACCGCCGGTCGCCTCCATTTCGAGAACCATGGGCGAAACCCGCATGGCCGCTACCGGCTGGCTAATCACCAAAAGCCCGAAGAACACGGCCAACGCCGCGCGTGCGAGACGTCCAAAACTTCTAGACATTGGCTTTATTCCTCAATCCCAGCCAGATGCACAATCACTTGGGTGCACGATAAAATTGGATGTCGCACAGGATGTTGAACGATCAGGAAGCGGCCGGATCAGGAAATCGCCCGATCACGACACTGCCTGGGCGTAATGAAAAAGGGAGAGGACAAAAACCCCTCCCTTTCCCAATTTGCATCCGATGCGGAGTTACTTAGAGCGCCCGCAGGGTAAGCGTGGTGGTTCCGGTGTATTCACCGGCGACCAGGCCGCGTGTGTTGATGGCCGGAGCGACGATGTCGATCGTCATGTCCGAGCGCCACGCACCTTGTTGCAGGGTTCCGGCAAGGTCGGTTTCCGACAGGGCCAGCGACTGCGGCGAGCCTGCGGCAACGGTGTTGAAAGCAACGCCGGTCCAGGCCGCCGTCACGTTGTACGGAATGTTGGCCTGGAATTCGTCGGTGTCGTAACCACCGGCGGCATTGTTCACCATGCCTGCGGCGTTGTCCTTGGTGATCACAACTTCGTTGTTGAAGTTGCAGCCAGCCGTCAGGGTTTCGATCGCAGCTTCAGCCGGACCGACCATTTCAAACGCGTTATTGACGTTCTCATTGTCGCCCGTGCGAACGCCGATCACGCCAAAGTCGATGTTGCGCGCATCTGCATTGTTGCCTGCATAGAACGAACAGTCCTTGTTCACCGTGCCCGAAAGCGTGAACACAACCGTCACCTCAGGCGTCGCCGTTTCGCTGTCAGCCGGAGCGCTCGCTTCAGCCGTGTAACGCGTGCCCAATTCTTTTCCGATACGGCGCTCGGCGCGATTGATCTTGGTTTGATTGGTCGAGTTGGTAAGAGTGAAAGAACTTCCGTTCACTCGCTCTCCTGCATAAT